>JAAZOC010000009.1 GCA_012797935.1 Candidatus Microgenomates bacterium
ACAGGAAGTGTAACAAAAGAAAAAAGTACACCAGTAGAGAAGAATATTAATCCAATCTCTGAAATCCTCAATGCAGATATGACGATACCAATAATGAAAAGTACATACCCTATCTGTGTTCCAATCTGTGTAATTGGAACCATAACTCGTCTAATTTTGTAAACCAATGAAGAAGAAAATTTTTGTTGAACATGACCAAACTCATGTGCTACCACGGCAATATTTGCAACTGATTTTGAAGTAACATTGTCAGAGGATATCCTTACCACATTATTTATGGGATCAAAATTGTCTTCTAACTTTCCTTGACTAGTGGCAATACTTACAGGAAATTGTTCTTCATCTCTAAGTTTTTTTGCGACATCTAATCCTGTCATATCTTTGCCAGCATCTAGATTCGAATATTTGTTGTATGTATACATAACATACATTTGAGCAAGAAATGTTGCTAAAAGTCCAGGTAATGCAAAATACCAATATATTGGATCTATATACATTTTAAAATCGTGTTAAATTATTTCCTCTCTACAACCTTAAGTAATATATGTGCCGATATGCCTCCAATCAAAGCTGTCGCCAATTGTACTATACCCATTGTTGTAAGAAATATCTGAGGTAACATCTCTAGTCTAAAAAGTATATATACTGAAACAAAAAGAAAAACAGATTTAAATGCAGAAGCTAAAAGAATATTTAAATTCTTGTAGGAATATACATATATACCATTAGCCATTCCAATTAAAGGTATCAAATACAAAAGAAAATATGTTGCTCCTCCAAAAAGAATTCCATATATATATGACGATATGGAAGGAAGGAAAAGTACAGGTAATATTTCTTTGAATTTGAATTGCTTAATTGAAAGTATTAGCAAGAAGTTGATACAACTTCCAACTAAAAGCTGAGGTTCTTTAAGAATGAATGGAAAGGAAAAAGCTAGTATGTACAGAAGAGTAAGTTGAAAATATCTACTAGTAAGTATGGATGTTTTCTTTTGAATTTGTATCTCTTCCATTTCAATATGGTATATGTATTTCTAAAATATTTCAATTAATGTATATTGAAATATGGAGTTTAAATCTGGTCAAAAATATCTCTGTCTCTTAGCCCCATCATTCGTTGCTGAGTTTGAGTATCCTGAAATTGTATACAGATTGAGAGCTTTAGGTTTTGACAAAGTTATGGAGATAACTTTTGGTGCCAAAATGACAAACCTTACATACTATTCTGTAATTAAAGATAGTATTGAGAAAGGTGAAAAGAAAACATGGATAGCATCCCCATGTCCTACTCTTGTTAATTATATCAAAGTAAAATATCCAGAGCTAATTCCTAATCTAGTACCAGTACATTCGCCACTTGGTTGTATGGGTTTAATTTGCAGAAAACTATATCCTGGATACAAGATTGTTTTTGTAGGTCCATGTGTTACAAAAAAGATTGAGGCTAAAGAACTTGGTACAATTGATGAGGTTCTTACATACAAAGAATTAGTAGAACTATTTGAACTTAAGAAAATTCCACAAAAGATTGAAGATTCAAAATACTGTGTTTCTTTTGACAAATTCTACAATGACTATACAAAGATATATCCAATATCTGGAGGATTATCTCAGACTTTGAATTACAAAAATCTTTTCAAAAAGAATGAGATATTGGTAATGGAAGGTTTAAATGATTTGATGAAAGTATTTGAAGGTTTCAAGGATGGAGTTTACAAGAAGTACAAATTTCTTGATGTTTTGAATTGCAAAGGTGGATGTATTAATGGTCCTGGAATGATTGCAGACAGATCTGTAAATGAAAGAAGAAAGAGAGTTTTGAAGTACAGAGATTTTGCTCAGAGATATGAAAAAGATCTTGGAAGAAGTGGAAAGAAAATGGATGCTGAAGGTATAAGTTTTGAGAGAAAATTCTAATGGAGAAATATATGGAGATTGCAATTAAAGAAGCTAAATTAGGTATTAAATCTAAGCATGGTGGTCCATTTGGTGCTGTCATAGTTAAGAATGGTAAGGTAGTTAGCAAGGCACATAATATGGTTTTAAAAAAGAAAGATAGCACTTGTCATGCTGAGATAGAAGCAATTAGGAAAGCATGCAAGGCTCTTGGAACTTTTGATCTTTCAAAGTGTGAGATATATACCACAGGTAAGCCATGCCCTATGTGTAGGAGTGCTATACAATGGGCAAAGATATCTACTGTCTACTTTGGTTGTTCATATGCAGATGCAAAATCTATTGGTTTCGATGAGAACAGTGGTAACAGTAAAAAATATTCTGAAAAGCAAACCGAAAAATTTTTATGCAAACAATTGTACTCGGAATATACCAGTAAGAAAGGAAAAATATATTAAGGTTGACACCTTAAGTGCTCATCAGGTAAAGTAACGAATAACCTCTAAATAATAAATGCATGTCTAAATATATATTTGTCTCGGGAGGAGTAATTTCTGGTATTGGAAAAGGTGTAAGTGCTGCCTCCATAGGTTTCCTTTTAAAGTCATACGGTAAGAAAATTACCATGATTAAAGCTGATCAATATCTCAATGTGGATGCTGGTACAATGAACCCACTTGAACATGGAGAGACTTTTGTATTGGATGATGGGTTTGAAACAGATATGGATATTGGTACATACGAGAGATTTACAAATCAATCATTTACCAGACCTAATTCTATGACTTGTGGTGCTATCTTTGAAAGGGTAATTAACAAAGAAAGAGCTTTAGGATATCAAGGTAAATGGGTAAGTATAGATCATCATATTCCTGGTGAAATTGTAAATTGGTTTGAAGAAGTAAGCAAAAAGGAAGGCTCTGATATTACCATAATTGAAATTGGCGGTACCGTTGGTGAGATTGGTAATGGATTGATACTTGAAGCTAACAAGATGATGAAGTTGGCAAATCCAAATGATGTCATACATATACATGTAGCATATCTTCCTGTACCTCCTATGTTAGGAGAAATGAAAACCAAACCAGCTCAGATGTCAGTAGAAGAACTTAACAAGCATGCTATTCATCCAGATTTCATAATTGGTAGATCTGAAGTTGCTTTGGATGATGTAAGAATTGAGAAATTGAGTAAGTACTGTTTTGTAAAAGCTTCTCATGTTATACCTGCTCCTGATGTTAAATGTATATATGATATTCCAATTAATTTTGAGAAATTTGATTTTGGTAAAAAGATATTGAAATCATTAGGTTTAAGATCAAAAGATAATCCTTTGTATTCAAAGTGGAAGAAAAAAGTTGAAGGTATTAAAAAGTTAAAACAGGAAGTTAATATAGGTATTGTTGGTAAATATTTTAAGAGTGGAAATTTTGACTTGAAAGATTCATATGTTTCAGTGTTAGAAGCTGTTAATCATTCTTGCTGGGAATTTGGAATAAAACCAAATATACATTGGATCGTTTCTGATGAGTTAGAAAAGAATCCAAATATGTTAGAAGAACTTGGTAAGTTAGATGGAATAATAGTTCCTCAAGGTTGGGGAAGTAGAGGTTCTGAGGGTAAGATTATGGCTATAAAATATGTTAGAGAAAATAAAATTCCATATCTTGGACTTTGTTATGGTATGCAAATGGCAGTTGTTGAGTATGCAAGAAATGTTCTAAATCTTAAAGATGCAAATTCGGAAGAGATAAATCCTAAATCAAAAAATAAGGTGATTCATTTAATGGATTCTCAAAAGAAATTGATTGAAAAGAAAGAGTATGGTGGAACTATTAGATTAGGATCATATCCTTGTGCTGTTGATTTAAAATCATTACTCTACTCTACATACAAGAAATATGGTAATGGTTTGTATCATACATTGCCTGATATAGATGAAAGACATAGGCATAGATATGAATTTAATAATGAGTACAGAGAATTATTTGAAAAATCTGATATGAAGCTTGTAGGTAAGAGCCCTGATGGCTTGCTAATAGAAGCTGTTGAGATTTCAAAAGAGAAACATCCTTTCTTTATTGGAACTCAGTATCATCCAGAGTTAAAAAGTAGATTCTTAGAACCTCACCCATTGTTCTTAGGGTTTGTAAAAGCTTGTATGAAGAAGAAATAATTTAGAATCTATTTATTGTCTTTTGAGATAGCATTATGTTTGTTGGACCAAGAGAAAGTTTTGGTGTATGGCGGACATATGCTGTCATTATATGACTTGTTACAGATTCTGATAGATTGCCAATTTTTGACATTACATATGGTGTTAACTTTATACCTCTTTGTTCAAATACTACATTTAGAAGGAAATTGAATGATGATTCAAATACAGCTTTCGGAGAAACTATTTCTTTGAAATCAGATGTTTTTTCTAAATCATGCTTTTCCTTTGGGTATTTTTCTGAAATTATATCTATACAATTTTGTAAGGATTCCCTATTAAAGATATTACCACC
>JAAZOC010000010.1 GCA_012797935.1 Candidatus Microgenomates bacterium
TTGATATTAAGGCTTCAAATGAGCCTTGTACTAATTCATATTGTCCTGCTATTTCTTCTTCGAAGATGTACAAATATGTTTTAGAGGTTAATGCGAATTTCTGCCAAGATAATGAAGTAAAGATAGGGAGTAGTATGGTTATGCATTTAGATTCTTCTATTTAATATGGATTCTTTTTTTTATGATTTCCTCTATTATTAACTGGCTCGTAGATTTAATTAGTAGAATAGGGTATCCAGGAGTAGGGATTGCAATGTTTTTAGAAAGCTTTTTTGCCCCTATACCTAGTGAAGTTATTTTACCTTTCTCTGGATTTGTTGCTTTTAATGGTACTCTCAATATTTATCTTGTCATTATTGTAGCTTCAATATCTGCATACCTTGGGAGCCTTCCATTCTACGTTATTGGTAGATGGGGGAACTCTGCAGTTATTAAATTTGCTGAAAAGTATGGAAAATACTTTTTCATTTCTGAGGAAGATATAGAGAAAGGTTTTGAAGTATTTGACAGGTATGGTAACGGTATCGTTTTCTTTGGCAGATTAATACCAATTGTTAGGACAGTTATATCATTCCCTGCAGGTGTAGCAAAAATGAGGTTTGATCTCTTCTCTCTTTACACAATTGCAGGAGCTACTATTTGGTCTGCTATTCTTGCTTCTGCAGGATTTTTCTTAGGGGAGAAATGGAATGTTGTTTCTGAATTGATTTCTAAATACGAGAATGCTGTTTTAGTAGTATTGGTAATACTTTTTGTTTTGTATATTGGTTGGAATATTAGGAAGGTTTTAAACAGGTCTAATTAAAGAATTTCCAGTCATTTCTGCTGGTTGTGGTATTCCCATAATCTCTAGTACTGTTGGTGCTATATCTTTCAATGCTCCATATGGTAAAACCTTTGGTGCTACATTCGTTCCTGCTAAGATAAATGGGACAGGATTAAGTGAATGTTCTGTGTCAACCTGTTTTGTTTCTAGATTTACCATTTCCTCTACGTTTCCATGATCTGCAGTTATTATTACTGCTCCACCATAGCTTGTGAATGTTCTTACTAATTCTTTTACGCAGGTATCAACTATTTGTACAGCTTTAACACCTGCTTCTAGGTTTCCTGTGTGGCCAACCATATCTGTATTCGCAAAATTTACGAGTATGAAATCGTACATTTGAGCAGATATTCTTTTTTGTAACGCATCAGTAATTTCCAAAGCGCTCATTTCTGGCTTGAGGTCATATGTTGCTACTCTTGGTGAAGGTATTTGTATTCTATCCTCATTCTTGTATGGTATCGAAATCCCACCATTGAAAAAATATGTAACATGAGGGAATTTCTCTGATTCTGATATTCTAAGTTGTCTTGCCCCTGCAGCTTCTAATACTTTTCCTAGAGTTAGATTCATATACTGCTTTGGGAAAAGTACCTTCTGAGGGAAGTTCTTTTTGTATTCAACCATACTTGCTACAAAAAGATTTGAAATTTGTTTTCTTGTAAACCCAGAGAATTGCGAGTTAATTAATGCCTCTGTCAACTGTATCATTCTATCTGGTCTGTAGTTCATAAGTAAGACGACATCATTTGGTTGAATCTTACTTTCATTAATCACAACTGGTTCGATGAATTCGTCAGAAAGGCCTCTTAGATATTGTGCTTCAATAGCTTTTTGGTATGTAGGAAACTTTTCTCCAAAGTTTTGTTCGTAAAGATAGTATGCCCTTTGAGTTCTATCCCATTTTAAATTCCTATCCATTGCATAGTATCTTCCTATTATTGTTCCTATACTTCCCATACCTCTGTTTAAACAATGCTTGTCCATATCTGTTATATACTCCAAGGATTTGTTAGGAGGAGTATCTCTTCCATCTGTTATTGCATGAATAAATAGATTGTTTTGGAAATTCATTTTTGCAAAGAAATCTACAACAGCTTTAAAATGATCAATATGGGAATGTACTGACCCATCACTTAACAGTCCTACAAGGTGTACATTACTTCCAAACTTTTGTGCATGGATGAATGCTTCTCTTAGTGTATTGTTTTTTTCAAGCATCCCTGTTGCAATTGCATGGTTAATCCTTGGTAGGTTCTGGCTTACCGTTCTACCTGCACCTATATTGAGGTGGCCGACTTCGCTATTACCCTTAACATTCTTTGGTAAACCAACAGATTCCCCAGATGCAAGTAAGTAAGTTTTTGGGAAGATTGTCCAGTAACTTGAAAGATTTTTTGGGTCTGCAAGTACAACAGCATTGCCATTATTTCTTGGTGCTGTTCCTAGGCCATCTAAAATTATTAGTAAGACTTTTTGTTTGATTATCATGGGCAGTTATTATTTACATATATTCTGGCATATTTTTCAAATTTATTCTATAATCACAACTGAATTTCATTTATATTAAATAAAAGCGATGGAAAAAAGTATATTCAAAACAATAGAAGAGACATTCTTAAAGAAGAGACCAGATGTCCAAGTTGGAGATAATGTTAAGTTATATCTAAAGATTAAAGAAGGAAACAAGGAAAGAATACAGGTATTCCAAGGAGTTGTAATAGCTATCAAGGGATCTGGAATAAACAAGAACATTGTTGTTAGAAAAATCTCCTATGGAGTTGGTGTCGAGAAGATTGTTCCTTTGCATTCTCCAGTTCTAGACAAAATTGAAGTTGTTAAAAGAGGTTCAGTTAAGAAAGCTAAGTTGTACTTTTTAAGAGAAAGAGTTGGAAAGAGAGCTTTGAAAGTAAACAATGTAAAAGATATTTTCTTAACAGATGAAGTAGAAGTTCCTGTTGAGGGAGAGACTTCGGAAGAACAAGTTGAAGAAAAGACTGAAGCTTAGTATTATATATACTACTCATTGCGGGAGTAGTTCAATTGGTTAGAATGTCTGTTTTCCAAACAGAGGGTTGCGGGTTCGAGCCCCGTCTCCCGCTCCACTTTACAGTTGTTAAACAACGACTGTAACTTATCCACATTTTGTAATATAATCGGTGTATGAAAAACATTGATGTACCAATGTGGGATAAAGGTGATAGCACAGATAACTTCTCGAAAGGAGGTTCTTCTTCATCTTCATTTTTTTCTGATAGCACATCTGAAAAGTTAGAAAATATTAAAAAGATTTTTCAACTTGTTTTGGGTAGAGAACCATCTTCAAGGGAGAACTCTTTTTACAAGTACTCTGCAATGGAGGAATCAAAGATCGTAAACAAGCTGCTTAGTGGTGAGGAACATAAGGAGATACTTAGGAAGGCTTCTGAGCATCAGTCTCTTACAGAAAGGAATAAACTTGCTGAGAATAGTATATTGAAGTTGAAATCTCACATCAAAGACAAGGAGGAGGAGTTTCAGGAATTAAAGAATCTTCTAGATCAAAAGAATCTAACTATTGAAGAATTGAGAGACAAGAAAGAACTTCCATATTTAACGAACAGAGATTTGTTGGAAGAATCAAAAGTGAATCTTGTAGTATCTGAAAATACCTATTACTCTGTCCCTCATAAAAAAGAAATTGTTCAAAAAGAAACATTCTTAGAAAAATTAATTAGAGTATTTTTTGAAAAATAGTATGACTACAAAATTATTTGCAACAAAATTGAAAAATGCGAGAGAAGAGAAAGGATACTCTCAGAAGGAGCTTGGTTTAAGAGTTGGGTTATCAGATAAATCAATTAGTATTTATGAGAAAGGTTCTGTGTATCCACCAATAAGTAATCTTCTTAGGATAGCTAAAGAACTAGATAAACCAGTTGGATACTTCTTTGAGAACTAGAATGGTGGTGT
The DNA here is from genome assembly GCA_012797935.1 of Candidatus Microgenomates bacterium. Classification (GTDB taxonomy): domain Bacteria; phylum Patescibacteriota; class Dojkabacteria; order SC72; family SC72; genus UBA5232. Next base: position 3,779 of record JAAZOC010000010.1, read on the forward strand.
TAACCACTGTTTTGCCTTTTTAGAATATCTCTGTGCAAATTTTACTACCAACCAAGAGAGCAAGACGAAAGCTGCTACTATTAGGAGATATTTCACTACATTCATAATTTGATATATTGCACTTGTAGGTTGCAAAACCAATCCCTTGTCGAATGTTAATGTATCAGATGCTGCATTCGTATAGTTAGTATCATATTGCCATGATATTGCAGATACTGTTATATCATATGTTCCTTGCCTTAAAGGTTTTACATTTGCTCTTACTTTGTATGTTTTTCCTTGTTCCATTGAAATGAATTCCTTATGTTGCGGAGAAATAGTTAGTGTGGTAGGGCTACTCCAAAGAATCTGTGTTTTTGGTGAATTCAAATGTGGTGTAACTTGTAATTCGTATGGCACATATTGGCCAAATGCAGATTGTGCCTTCTTGATTAAGACAAGATCAAAGTACTTGTTTGTTACTTTTGTTGTATTTTCATCTATTTGTACAGTCTCTTGTTCTATTGGCTCTGTGTTTGTGTTAACAACAGGAGTTTCTGTTTCTTCTTCTTCATTTGTACCAGATGCAAATACTGGAAGAGCTATTAAATTTAAACTAACTAGCAATACAAATAAAAACTTTTTCATTACTTTATTATCTTTATAATACTCATTTTATATATTTCATATATCTGTTTTGATTCTTCTTCAGATATATCATAATCGTCATGAACAATCATATTCCTTGTTTTATGTGCATCCCACAATGTGTTGTAATCTTTCTTTTTAAATATCTTATTTGCCAACTTTAAATTCTCGCCACAAAGATTTGTATTGTTAAAATAGTATTGAAGAGCTTTTGCTAGTAAATTATCAAGTTTAATAACTGCATCTCTTCTTATTGCAGGTTCATTGCTATATGCAAATGCTCTTAGCTCTTCAAGTTTAACAAGTAATTTCTTTTTCCTGCCCTGGCTAATTCTATTATTATTTAAAGAAACAAATACAAAGAGTACAGTAACTAAAAATAATATTACAATTGTTATTATTACAGAATTATCCATTCTTTCTTATTTTTCTATATACGAAGTATACCAAATATATAAATATGAAGAAACATAATATCGAAGCAAATTTGCTTAGTAATGTAATATATATTGGGATTATTTCTGACACATTCTGCTTTACCATAATTTCTTTTGTATTTGTTGATGTGTTGCTAAATTTTAGATTTACAAATAACTCTGGAGATGAAATAGAAGAGTAAGGTATGTTCATTTGTATTGTTGCATTCTGTTTCGGGAGGATGATATGAGATGTTGTGTTGTTTACGGGATCAATGTATTTAAGAATATTGTTTATGTTTGAAGAAAGGAATGAAGTACTTGTGATTGCTATGTTACCTTGGTTAGTGATGTATATATATCCTTTTAAATATTTATCTGTACTTTTTAATTCTTCAAAATACAACTCTGTTTTTGGTTCAAATGTTTTCTCTTTGTCTCCATCTGAAAGAAATTCAACTTTGAAATCAGTATTTGAGTAGAACGTTATATTAGGAGAAACAGTTGATTTCCCTCTTCTTAATATTGTTAGGTGGTCATAGAAATCACTTTTGAATAGATCTTTTTGAGTATAATCTTCTAAAAACGGATCAGCTGTCATCCATTTGGAATTCATAGTATCGTAATATTCAACCCAATAATGGTAGAAACCATCTGATGTGTATCCAGAGATTTTTGAAACATATCCAATAACTAATCTACTTGGAATATTGTATTTTCTAAGTAATGCTATGTAAAAATCAGCATAGTCAATAGGCTTAGCATTTTGAGCAGACTCTGTTAATGTGGTAGAGCCTAATCTTGATATGTCTTCTATACCTAAAGTTTGAGTCTTATCTAAATTCAACTTTTCTACGACATACTTGTAAATGTTCTTATAAAATAGCTCTTTGTTCGGGTTGTCTAAAGTATTAATATCATCAAACCCATCTGGAAGATTAACACCTTGCTTCTTCATATATGTTTTTACCCTTTTGTCCTCTGATGTGTTCGTAATGTTCCAGTACCCTGTCTCTTTTGTGAGATATGTTCTAATATCGCTTTCTTCTGTTGATAATACTTTCTCTATATATCCTTTAATTTTACAATCTAAAGTGCTGTTAGGGCTCACTATGTATTTAAATATATAATTTCCGTCCTCATCTATTGTCGAAGAATTTGGTAGTGGAGAAATGTCGTCCCAAATTATAATTTGATCTTTAGTATCTGGAGGTAAGACAAGCTCAAATGTTTCGTTGTCATCCGTAGAATTCTGAAATGATCTGCTAACTTCAAATTTGTACTGTATGTTTCTTCCAAATAGTAATGAAATATTTGAATATAACGGTTTATTTATTGTAACTTGATACGAATCGTTGATTAGTTTGATATTGCTAAGTGGGTCTGATGTCCAAAGTGGTTCACCTTTTTCTTTTGGATATTTTATTATTACTGAATTTGTGTTCGCATCTAGCACTTTTGAAGTTATATTATATGCATTGCCCTCTGCACTTTTTTTAGAGTATGAAATTTTGACTTCAAGGGGAGTATCTTTTCTTACTACAGAGTTATTTAAATTAAAAAGAATGTCGGTATTAGAACCTCTATGATACTCTGTACATTCAATTTTCTTTCCAGTCTTTACGCTGAAGCATTTAACATTTATATCTTTCTCTGGAATTGATGCAGTATAGTAAGAAATGACTTTTGAATCATCTGAGCTAATATTTACTATTACCTCAGTATTGATTTGATCACTTGTTATTTCATGCTGAAACGATGTATTTATTTGAAAAGAATCTTCTGCTTGAAGTGGTTTTGTGAAAGAAATGAGAAAGAGTAGGGAACTAGAAAGAAATACTATTCTCTTTAAATAACCAGTCAAATTTCTCATATTTTCGTATAGCTTGTTTTATTACAGGAGTTTTTAATGTAATTCCACAGGATTGTACGATCTTTTCCATATCTATTTTCTTTGGTTCGTTAACAATCTTGTAGTTAGGATTCCTTACAACTTCCTGCTTTGCATTCTTCCTTATTACATAATATGCCATACCACTGTTATCATCAAGTACAACTCTGCATCTTGCATTTGTACTTAGATATTCAGCAAAAATTAAGGTGGAATTTTGTCTTGTATTTACAACTACCATTGCAAAGCCAGAAGGTATTATTATCTTTTGTCCTTTCTTGCACGAAACTTTGTAGGTTATATTGTCTTTTGGTGATTTGTATTTTTGTAATAGAACAATACCAGCTCCTGAAAGAATCTCAATTATTCTAGGGAAGTTTTTACATCTTGTTACTTTAGTTTTTACATATTCAATACCAGCAAGATTTGGTTCAATCGTTATTATATTTATCTTTATTCCCTTCTCTTGGTATATATTGTTTTGATCGATAATTTTGTATTTTGTGTAAAAAACATCTGGACAATCAAGCTCTTTGTTAAGTAGTTGTGTCCTTATTCCGTCAATAGTGACAACCTTTTTCTCTTTGAATGAAAGTTCTTTGGTAACTATTTCTCCATTTTCGTATGTGATTGGGAGACCAGATGCTGGTTTCAAGTCTATTTTTGCCATGTGACCATTATATCACAACTTTTCTATTCTTTAGAAAATGATTTAAGTAATTCTGATAGTACAAAAGCAGCAATTATGTAAAAAAGTAATGCTACTAATGATGTAAGCTCTATTTCTATCTTGTTAATTTGTAATGTAGATGAAACGATTCCGTCGAAAGGAGTTATGAACATTGAGCTCATATTTACAACCCAGCTTGCAAATGTATTTTCCAAGCTCGCATTTATTAATTTAAGGATTATTCTTAAAATGATTAATCCTTCTACAAATATAGCTGCAAAGTAAGCTAATCTAATTAAAAGTTTAAACATGTTTAAAGATCTTCTAAATTATCTACGTAATATTGTAACCTATTCATGAAATTAGTTACACCATTTGCCCATAAATGTGCTGGGTTTGCTGCACAGGGAGGGCAATACGAAGGTTCAATATCAAAGGGAGTTAGATCTGTTCCGTATCCTTCAGCCAGTCTGTTTGTGATGTGTGTGATTGCATCTTTCCAAGAGGCAAACATACTCCAACCATCTTCATTACCATTAATTCCTCTCCATCCCCAACCGTTATTTGAACCTTTTGGAATTAAGTTCCCAAATGCAGACTCAACTCCGGAGATTGAAGCTACAAGTCTCCAGTCCAAGCCGTTTTTGTCTGCTTCTTCCACAAATATGTTTGCATACTTTGCCATTGGAGAATGGTAGTCTTGCAGAAATTTACTCATTGCTAAAACTCTTGGATCCAATGTAAAAAACTTAGTGTTGCTTGTGTATGTATCTGTGTTTAATTGAGTCCCAAGGTTGTACTCTGAAGCATACACATGGATGTCGAAGACAGGAGTAAGGGAATTGATTGGTATGTCAGATGATTCTCTTGCGTAGGAGGATATATTTTTTGAAAAGTATTCCTCTATCTTTGGAGATAATGTAAGATAGTAGACAGATAGCAAAGTGAGAAAAAGAGCAATTCTAATAATACTAGAGCTAAGAATCTTGTTTTGTATAGATATATTTTCGTTTTGAGCAGTCTGTTCTGGCATAATATTTTAGTATATCAAATAAGGGGCAATATTTGTTATGTTCACACACCTACATTTACACACAGAATATTCGTTACTGGATGCAGCAACAAGAATAGGTGAATTAATCCCGAAACTTCAAGAAAGTGGTATGACCTCCTGTGCACTTACGGACCATGGAAATATGTATGGTATTTTTAAATTCAAAGACTACATGAAGAATGCTGGTCTAAAGCCAATTCTTGGTTGTGAGATATATATAGCACCAAGAGGTATGCAAGACAAAGAGTATGGAATTGATAATAATTATTTCCACCTTGTGCTTCTGGCAAAGAATTTAGAAGGTTACCAAAATTTAATGAAAATTGTTTCAATTTCTCATATGGAGGGTTTCTATTATCGCCCTAGAATTGATTTCGCAACACTATCTAAACACACAAAAGGCTTAGTTGCCCTCTCTGCTTGTCTTGCCGGCCCTCTTGCTAGGCCAATTATGCAAAACAATTATGCACTGGCAGAAGAGAATGCGAAGAAATATGCAAAAATATTTAAAGACAATTTCTATGTTGAGATTCAGCGAAATGGAATGGAAGAGCAAAACATTGTAAATGAAAGTCTTCTTAAAATAGCCAAAAGTCAGAATCTTCCAATAGTTGCTACATGTGATGCTCACTATCTAAATAAAGAAGATGCACAAATACAGGAAATACTTTGGTGTATCAGTGATGGATATACTATGGAAGATCCAAATAGAAGAAGGATGCCTACTAATGAATTCTATGTAAAAACTCCAGAAGAGATGGAAGAGCTTTTTAAGGACCTACCAGAAGCAATTGAGAATACACAAAAGATTGCAGAGCAAATTGAAGACTACGATATTACATTTGGAAGAGTCGAAAACAAATATGTTGATCTACCAGATGGAGAAACAGCGCAGTCATATCTAAGAAAAATAACATACGAGGGTGCAGAACATAAATACAAAAAAGTTGATGAAAAGCTAAAAGAAAGAATCGATTATGAATTAGAGATCATCCATTCCAAGGGCTACGACGATTACTTCCTTGTTGTTAGAGACTTCATCGCATTCTGTAGAAAGAATGGAATTGTTGTTGGCATGAGAGGGTCTGGTTGTGGTTCTGTTGTTGCATATTCATCTGATATTACTGATATAGAACCAATCTCTTGGGAACTGTATTTTGAAAGATTTCTTAACCCAGAAAGACCAAGTCCTCCTGACTTCGATATTGATATCGCAGACAAAAGAAGAAGCGAGGTTATTGATTACACAATAAAAAAATATGGAATAGATAATGTTAAGCAGATTGGTACTTTCAGTAAACTTCAAACGAGGCAAGCCATCAGAGATGTTTCAAGAGTAATTGGTGTTGATCTTCAAGTTGCTGATAACCTCTCAAAAATGGTTGAGATTGTCTTCGGAAAATCAAAACCAATTGATTATATGATTGAACATAACCCTGAGTTTGCTGAAATAATAAATTCATCCGAAAAGACGAGAGAGCTAGCTAATATTGTAAAAAGAATTTCTGGTCTTTGTAGGGGTGTCTCTACACATGATTGCGGTATCCTAATTACTCCAAGACCTGTTGTGGACTATTGCCCTATACAGAGAGATTCTCATGGAGGTGGTATTGGTATGACACAATACGAAATGTTTGATATTGAATCTCTAGGTTTAATGAAGTATGACTTCCTTGGGCTTAGAAATTTAAATATCATTGGTGCAGCATTAAAAAAGATTGAGAAAAAAACAGGTGAAAAAGTTGTTTTAAGGGAAATTGAACAAAAAGACGAACAAGCATTTGAGCTATTAAGATCTGGTCATACAGTTGGACTCTTCCAGCTCGAAAGTGAAGGAATGAAAAGAACAATTAGAGCACTCAAACCAGAGACACAGGAAGACATTTGCTATATCCTTGCTGCATACAGACCTGGACCTATGCAATTCATTTCTGAATATGTGGCTGTAAAAGAAGGAAAACAGGAACCTGACTATATATTCCCAGAATTGGAACCTGTACTTTCAATTACGAAGGGAGTCATTACATACCAGGAGCAAGTTATGAAAATTGCTCAAATTGTTGCGGGGTATTCTCTTGGAAAAGCAGACATCCTTCGAAGAGCTATGGGAAAAAAGAAGGTTGAAGTTATGCAAGCGGAGAAACCAGTATTCGTTGAAGGTGCAGTGAAAAACGGTTTTGACAAAGAGAAAGTTGAAGTACTTTGGGACAAACTTATTCAATTTGCAAACTATGGATTCAACAAAGCTCACAGTGCGTCATATGCTACGATAGCGTACTGGACTGCATATCTCAAAGCACATTACCCACTCGAATTTATGGCGGCTCTACTTGAAGGTGATCTAGAAAAATTCGACAGGGTTATTATTGACTTAAAAGAATGTGAAAGATTAGGAATTTCTGTATTAGCACCAAATATTAATGAAAGTGGTTACTACTTTAATGCTGAAGGAGATTCTAGCATCAGGTTTGGTCTTGGAGGTATAAAGAATATTGGTGATGATCTTGTAAAAAGAGTTGTAGAAGAAAGAGAAAAGAATGGTAAATATCTTCATCTTGATGACTTTGTTCATAGAAATTATGAGATTCTAACAAAGAAAGGAATTGAATATCTCATAATGGCAGGAACAATGGATGAATTTGGTAGCAGGTCATCACTGATCGAGATCTATCCTGAAGTGTTTGATAAAGAAAAATCTAGAAGAAAAACAAAAGATATCGGTCAAATAGATATATTCTCTCTTGGTGAAAACAAAAAAGACGATACTGTAGACAAAACTCCTGTACCATTGAAAGAGAAGGAAGATGTTGCCCAAATACTAAAATGGGAAAAAGATCTTCTAGGAATATATTTCTCAAGCCACCCATTAGATAATTTAGTTGAATTTTTTGAATCGAAGAATGTTACTCCTCTCTCAGTTGCTTTAGAAAATAGTAAAAACAATACTGTTGTGATACTTGGAGTCCTTGTCTCTAAAATTAGAAAAATTACAACAAAAAAAGGTGAAGTTATGGCCTTTCTCTCTATAGAAGATAAAACAGGCTCCACGGATGCAGTTGTTTTCCCAAGAGTTTACCAAGAATTGAAGGATAACTTACAAGAGAACAAACCAATGTTAATAGCAGGTAGATTGAATATAAGAGAAGGTGAAAAAAGTATATTAGTTGAGAAAGCAAAATATGTCGATGAAGAGAAACACTCCTCTAAGTTTGACGGTATAACATTTAGAATATCTCCTGACCATTCACAAGAAGAGATTTCTGAACTTAAGATGTTCATCGAAAATTCAAATGGCGATACCTCTGTTCGTATTATGGTTGATAACAAAAAAGTACTTCTAAACAAAAAGATTCTTCTAGATGAGGAATGCCAAAAATGGATAAGAAGATTCCCTGCCTGATATAATAGGGTATGTTAGAAGAAAAATTACAAGCACTTCCTGAAAAACCAGGGATTTACAAATTTTATGACGGCGATGGAAACATCCTTTATGTTGGTAAAGCTATAAATCTTAGGAATAGGGTAAGATCATACTTTAAAAATGATCTCTACGATAGACCAAGAGTGAGGCAAATGATCCCATTGATTGCTGATATCCAAATTCAAGAAACTAGCAATGAAATAGAGTCTCTTGTTTTAGAATCAATTCTGATTAAACAATACCAACCTAAATACAACAGTGATTTGAAAGATGACAAGTCATATTCCTGGCTATATATATCTACGAATGAGAAATTCCCAACTGTAAAGATAGTTAGGAAAATAACTTCAAGAGAATATAGGAAAGGTAAATTATTTGGTCCATATCCAA
>JAAZOC010000071.1 GCA_012797935.1 Candidatus Microgenomates bacterium
TCATGTCCATAGAAATGACCATTACCCATATCTGTTCTTGGTTTTGCAATATCATGAAGAAGTGCAGCAAGTTTTACAGAATCATGTGCGGCATCACATGTCTTAAGGCTATGCCAATATACATCATGAGCATGATACATTTTCTGTTCTACACCGTAAGTTTCTAGCAATTCAGGCATAAAGATATTTAGTAATCCACATTTTCTCATCAACTCAATTCCTATTGATGGTTGTGAAGAATTAAGAAGCATTTTCATAAATTCATCTCTTACTCTCTCCATTGAAACTAAGGATGCAACTGGAATACATTCCTTTATGGCATTAAATGTTTCTTCCTCAATATCAAAACCAAGTTGAGATGCCATTCTACATGCTTTAAATGCTCTTAAACCATCTTCTTTGAATCTTTCTAAAGGTGTACCAACTGCTCTCACCAACTTCTTTTCGATATCACCGACACCATTAAATGGATCATGCAATTCTGCTTCAAAATCCTCATCTTCTCCTTCCAAATCTATTTGAGAAAGATCCAAAGCCATTGCATTGAATGTAAAATCTCTTCTTCCTAAATCTTTATCTATCTCTTGAACGAATTTAACATTTGATGGCCATCTTCCATCTACATATCCAGACTCACTCCTGTATGTAGTAACTTGAACTTCGTGAGTCTCACCATATGTATCCTGTACCAATGCTACTACTGTCCCAAATTTAGCACCTGTTGAAACAGATTTTGGGAAAAGATTGAGCATTTCATCAGGCAAAGCATTTGTTGCCAAATCATAGTCATGTGGCTTCTTACCAATGACTACATCTCTTAGAGCACCACCAACTAGATAGCATTCGAAACCTTCTTTTACAAGGATTCTAGCTATTTTTTGAACATATTCTGGTATCTGTATTTTTACTTTCATATTTCCTCCTAAGTATAATGAAAGAATACCAAAGAACAACATCAACAACAAGAAAGCAAAGGATTTCAATCTCACTTTTCCTACTTGTTTGGGGAAGTTCTTTCAAATTTTCACTAACACCTAGAACTTCCTGATTTGATATAGTTAAAATTTCTTCCTTTCCTTTTTCTAACAATATATGGGGAGAGTATTTTGTATATGGTATTCTTGTTATACAAAAGCTATCCTGTGCTGGTTGCACATATGCACCATTTATCCAGCCTTCACCATCCCTGAATGCCAAAACTGATACAGCATTTACTTGAGTCCAGTTGTAATAGTTTGTACCTTGAATTGCACACTCAGTTTTAGTATTTTGATTTGTAATTTGGTAATATCCTAAATCTAAACTATTCTCAACTTCATTCCTTTTGACTGAATAGCTCAAAACTATTTCTTGCAAGGGAGGGATATCAAAAGTATTAGAATATTCGCCATGCTTGTACTCAATATTGTTAAGATATTCTGAAGAATTGTTTTGTATCCAACTCTTTACCTTAAGATCCTCTCCTACTTCTTCGATATCAAGATGATCAACTACAATTGGATCTTTAATTGTCATCTCATCTATCTTGTAAGTTCCCATCTCGCCACTCAACACCAACCCTGTACCTTCGTACTCTTTTTGATACCCTTCTCTAACAAGATTAGCATTATTAAATATTGTACTTACAGTGTTTTGTGCTGGTTCTTTCTCTGAGAAAGATACGAGATTCAAAAGATTACCTTGATTGATATCATTTTTACTAAAAGGCACAGCTATTTTTGAGATATTAACATGATGACCAGTTGAATTTAGGTAATAGTAAATGATATCTACCACAGTTCCAGGAGGTCCTTCTACCCTATCTGCGACTCTTGGTATTCTTCTCATATTTCCAAAATCTGTAAGGTTCAGTATTGTTTGAGTTTCAAGATATGTCGTTGTGCTTTCCCCTAAGACAATATTTTCGTCATATGACATACAGTTAAATTCTGTACAATTTAGTGGAAAATTTTCTGTATTAAAAGATGTAGTTTGAAAATATTGATTGTGAACATTATCTCCAACGAAATCATCTGCATATACAGAAGATTTTGCAAAAGAGAAAAACAAAAAGAATAGTAAGAACATAGCTAATTCATAATAGATTATTATGAATATTCTATTTCTTTGATATTAAATACCTATTAATTCTTTCCCTTGATTCTAACCTTTTCTGTGACATAGAAATTTCTCTTGAATGCTCTCACACCCAACATCATTTCAGTAATTGCTTGGATGTAAGGCAAGAATGAGAAGGTTAACATATTTACAGTTATTAAGTATGTTTCTAAGAAATCCAATAAATGCCTCCACCATTTCCAATCTTTTGGAACTGGAGTTATCTTTCTACGATATATTACTATTGCAATATTCGAAAGCATAACCAATGTAAACACATAACTTAAAATTCTTGGAAGATTATATGAGAATACAGAATATTGATAATCAGGATTTAACCATCCCATTATATTTAAACCAAATGTTAAAACAAAAACTACAGTTAAAAACCATAGATACTCGAACATCATCTTGAGCATATATAGTTTTCTGTGTACTGGGAAATTTTTCCTATCTGTAGCAAGAACAGCAAGAGAAATTGGATAGTTGATTATACCCCAACCCCATCTATACTGCTGTTTCCAGAATGATACATGAGACTTTAAGAATGTCTCATTTTCTACAGCATCATTGTATGTAGGAACATATACTTCTTGATTCTTAAATGTTCCTTTACTTCTAAGAATTGAATTCCAATAGAAAGCAGTATCATCATTTGGAATTTCTGGATCCCAGAATTCAATAGATTCTAAAGATTTCAAATTCACAATATATGAAGAGAATGTATCTCTTGTATATACTCTTTCATCAGAGAAAGGAACCCTCAAATATCTATCAAATACCCACATATGAAGAACAACAAGAGTAAGCATATGCGATTGAGTTCTAATCATTGGTGGAACATTCCATATATTGTTGTTAAATGAATGTACTGCAGATGCATAGAATGTATGTTCCGGATCCTCTATGGTTAGATATTTGTACATTACAGCTGATAAATACTTTGGATGTGGTCTTAAATCAGAATCACATGTGATTAACAAATAATTACTGTAATCAATATTGTCTTTCTTTAATTCATCTACAAAATGTCTAGCTGCCCAATTGATGTTTGCGCCCTTAACACCTGCTACCTCACCAGGAACACCTGCAGGATGAATGTAATATTGCATACTTCCGAATTTCTTTCCATATTTCTCTTTCAACCTATTAAAGTTTTCAACTTGAAGATCTTTTTTCTTTTCCTCCATAGCCATAACTACATCAATTCTGTCAGCACCAATATCACTATTTGCCCACGCTTCAAATGACGGCTCAAGTATTTCCAAACTCTCAGAATATACAGGACACAAATATACGAATCTAACATTTTTTTCTTTCTCTGACTTCAATTCCTCTATCTTGCCGACCCAATCTTCTTTCACACTCTGATCCATTCTTTTAATACCGATATATCCACCAATTACTAGCTTGATAGTACGATAGAACCAATATGCAACAAGGAAAGAAATATATATCACCAATGCAGCATTCCATTTCAAGAGAGCAAAGACTACAGGAAGCAAGAGTAGTGTCCAAACCAAAATACCTGGTAACATTTCAAAAAACCTTCTTTGGTATCTTGGCATTTTCGATGGGAATCCCTCATCCCTATCTTGTGGCTTAAATGGATTATCTCTACCAATATTGTCGTTTTCTTTCATAGCAAGTATTCTACAGATATTTTAAATTACCTTTAACGGATTCAATAGAATCATATCCCTTTTTGAGAAGAATTTCCTCTAATTCCATATTGATTCTTTCAAAACAACCACTTCCCTCTTTTTCAAATACAGTACCTACTTGGACAGCATCAGCTCCAGCGAGAAGAAATTCAAAAGCATCAGAGCCTGTATTTACACCACCAACACCAAATATGGAAACTTTTCCATTGAGAAGTTCATAGAATGCTCTTACATTAGCTAAAGCTACTGGTTTAATATATTCACCAGAGAGTCCACCAAAACCTCTCTTAGGTTTAATTATTGTAGATTCTTTTTCAGGATCGATGACCAATGTATTACCAATTGAATTAATACAAGTGATGAATTTAATATCATATTTTAGTATTAATTCGGCCATTTGTTTTTGAAAAGAGAAATCATTGTATGGAGGTAATTTCAAACCCAATGGTTTTTTACCTAAGTTTCTAATTGCAGAAAGTATTTTTTCACTTTGTTCAAAATCATATGCAACCTGAGGTTTACCCTCTATATTTGGACAGCTTAGATTAACCTCAATTAAATCAACATCACTTTTTTGGAATTCTTTTACCATTACAACATAATCATCAAGAGAGAGACCAGATACACTAGCAATGATTGGTTTTGAATATTTTTTTAAATCTTTTACAAAGTCCAGATATTTTTTGTACCCAAGATTTGGTAAACCCATTGATTGAATAGCACCGTGTGGTAAGCGAACATATCTAGGTTCTGGGTTCCCTTCTCTTGGTTCAATGGTACAAGATTTCATCATGATTGCAGAGGATTTAGATTCACCTAAAGATTGTAATTCTTCAAAAGAAGCATCAAGAGGACCAGATGCATTACATATATATGAATCAAATTTAACACCTGCTACTTGTGTACTAGTTCTGCTCATGTATTCCTATTTTAATATTTTGAAACCTTCAAGAACAAACAATGCTCCTGTTACAAATACAATACCTCCAATTATTAATCCTGCCCAAAGAAAAGGAGTAAAGAAAAAACCAAAAAGTATTCCTAATCCAACAAAGAACCAACCTCCAACCTTAGGCCATTTCCAAGAACCAACAGCAATAGCTAGTACAATTAATGTTAATGCAAGATGTGAGACTGAATCTGCGAGAGTAAAAGTTGGACTAAATCCTTCAATAATGAAGAGACCGAAGAATAACACTACTAATATTGAAAGAAACCTTGAAATATTACGGACCATATTTTTATCCTTCCTGTATAAAATTAATTACACATTAATAGGATATCACAAAATTACTCTGGCGGAGAGGGAGGGATTCGAACCCTCGATACAGAATCCTGTATAACGGTTTTCAAGACCGTCTCATTCGACCACTCTGACACCTCTCCAGACAAATGAGATTATATCAAATAAAACCTAAACCTCATACTTCCCCTCAAAAATATTCTTTACTACATTCTCCAAACTAGGCTCCTGTATATCCAAATCCTCGACACTGTACCTATTTAAAAGATCCGTAGTAACACTTGCAACACTACCCCTCTCTACAGATATAATCCCTGAATTACCAGATAAATCTACTACCTCTCCCAAATCACCCAACTCCTTCAAAGAAACATTTTCCTTAAGGACAAAATGTATATGTTTTTTCTTTACAAACCTTTTATTCAAATCTGCTATCTTACCATCATATATTATCCTACCCTTGTCGATAACAATACTCCTCTTACACAAATCCCTAATATCCTCCATATTATGACTTGTTAAAATAATTGTAGCCTTGTATCTCTTGTTATACTCCTTTAAAAAATCTCTTAACTTCTGCTGAGATACAACATCCAAACCAATCGTTGGCTCATCCAAGAAAACTATTTCAGGAGTATGAATTAAAGAAGCAACTAATTCACACTTCATTCTCTCACCCAAAGAAAGTTTCCTAACAGGTGTCTTAATTACACTGTTAATACCCAAAATCTCAACCATATCATTAACAACCTCCAAA
>JAAZOC010000072.1 GCA_012797935.1 Candidatus Microgenomates bacterium
AAATAACTACCTCATTGCAAATTTCTTCATAAAAATATAGAATAAATCCTAATGTATAAACAGTTTGGTATTAACAAATCAAAAATCTGTAGGATCGTCTTCTCGACACACACCAATTAATGATGTCGTACTTTTTCACAACTACTATTAAATTATAATTTTTTTGCAATGGAATCTGAAAATATATCTAAAATTGAAAAAATGAGACATTCCGCATCTCATGTCTTAGCACAAGCAGTATTGAAACTATACCCAGATACTAAACTCGGTATAGGGCCTGCTATTGATAACGGTTTCTACTATGACTTTGATTTCGTAGAACCAATAGAAGAAGAAGATCTAAAAAAGATTGAGAAAGAGATGAGAAAGATCATCAAAGAAGGTCTCCCAATTCAACAAGTATTCATGGCTAGAAAAGATGGAATCGAATATTACAAAAAAACAGATCAAATATACAAACTAGAATTGTTAGAAGCAATCCCAGGAGAGCAATTAAGCTTCTTCATAACTGGAGAGAATGAATTCGCAGATCTTTGTAGAGGCCCTCATGTAGAAAACACAAAAGAAATTGGTGCAATAAAGTTAACTAAAACTGCAGGAGCATACTGGAGAGGTGATGAAACAAAGAAAATGTTAACTAGAATATATGGTACTGCATTTGATACAAAAGAAGAGTTAGAGAAATTTTTGAAAGATCAGGAAGAATTAGAAAAAAGAAATCACAGAAAACTTGGTAAACAACTTGAACTCTTTACAATTATCCCTGAAATAGGACAAGGCTTACCTGTATGGTTACCAAGAGGATATGTAATGAGAAGAATTTTAGAAGAATATATGTTGGAATTAGAAAGAGAAGCTGGATACGAACACATCTTAACACCACATATAAACAAAGAGATTTTGTTCCAAACTTCAGGCCACTTAGATTTCTACAAAGAATCTATGTATGCACCAATACAAGTAGAGGACGAAACTTACTATCTAAAGCCAATGAACTGTCCAGCAGCAATGATGGTTTACAAAATGTCCCCTAAGAGTTATAGAGAACTACCTTACAAATTAGGAGAATTAGGTACAGTATACAGATATGAGAAGAGTGGTGAATTACATGGCTTACAAAGAGTAAGAGGTTTTACTCAAAATGATGCACATCTTTTCTGTACTAGAGATCAATTAGAACAGATAATCAATGAGACCTTAGACTTACTTAATGTATTCTACAAAGATGTTGGTTTTAACAGTTACAAATTTAGACTTTCTCTTTCAAGTCCAGAAAAGAAAGATAAATATGCAGGCGAACCAGCAAAGTGGGAATTTGCAGAAAGCACACTAAGAAAAGTTCTAACTGACAGAGGATTACAATTTGAAGAGATGCCAGGAGATGCAGCATTCTATGGACCAAAGATTGATATCCAAGCAGTTAATGTATTTGGAAAAGAAGATTCAGTATCAACAATACAATTGGACTTTAATCTCCCAGAGAAATTTAACATTACCTACATTGATTCTGAAGGAAAAGAACAACAACCATTTGTTGTACATAGGGCATTAATAGGTTCTTTTGAAAGATTCTTTGCATTCTTGATAGAGCACCATGGTGGTGATTTCCCACTTTGGATAACTCCAGAGCAAGTATACATAGTTCCAATATCGGAGAAACATAATGACTATGCATACGAAGTATTAAAGAAATTAAAAGAAGCAAAACTAAGAGCAAAGGTAGATGACAGAAGCAAGAGTATGCAGGCAAGAATTAGAGATGCAGAAAAGATGAAGATCCCTTACATAGTTGTAATTGGAGACAAAGAGATTGAAACAGAAACAGTTTCTGTAAGAGCAAGAAGAAACAAAGAAGAAGGCCTAATGAAAGTTCAAGAATTCATAGACAATTTAAGAGAGGAAATTAGAACTAAAGAATCGTTCCAATCAGTTAAATAAATTTTAATTTATACATTTACTTAATGTATCAAGAAAAAAGAAAAGATTACGGACCAAGAAGAAACGAATATATCAGAGTACCTCAGGTACAGTTAATTGGAAGTAAGGGAGAAAACATTGGAGTTGTAGATACTGCGAAAGCACTTTCATTAGCAAAAGAAGTTGGTCTTGATTTAGTAGAAGTTGGTGCAGGAATAAATCCACCTGTTTGTAAAATAATGGACTACTCAAAGTACATATATATACAAAACAAAAAAACAAGACAGAACAAAAAAGGAAAAATTAAAGAAACAAAAGAATTTAGATTCTCACCTGTAATAGATAGGGCAGATATAGATCATAGAGTAAAAAGATCAAAAGAATTCTTGGAAAAGGGACATAATGTAAGAATTGTAGTAGTAAAGAAGGGAAGACAAACAAGAGAACAAGCAATGCAAGTTTTCAACGATATATTGACTAATTTCACAGATTATAGTAGTATCGAATCCGAATCAAAGTTCGAAGGAAATCGAATATTTTTGACATTCAAACCAAATGGCAAGACAAAA
>JAAZOC010000073.1 GCA_012797935.1 Candidatus Microgenomates bacterium
AATCTCTGGAGAGAAGGTAAATATTATCGTTTTCTGTCAAAACAATCATTTCAACAATATCTGTCGCTTTTATATCTTCCCTAGATAGCCCTGATACTGCTACAAACTTCTTAAACCATCCATTGCTATCATACTCAGCAAATGCAATTCCAATTTTAGCATCAAATACATAAACTCCTTTCTTACCGGCAGATATGTACAAAGGATCAACAAGAACTTTATCATCATCAGGCAAACTCTTTACTGCTTTATCATACAAAGAAACTCTATACACAGAATTTTTATCTTTATCCGAGACAACTAAGTACTCATTCCCAGATTTGTCTTTATATGTATCAATATCAGTTGGACTTGAGCCTTCTCCAAATCCTAATCTAGCTTCTAAATATTTATTAATATTTCCGGCACTTTCAGAAACACCTACTCTTCTGTACAACATATCCCCTAAATCAACATACTTTTTCAAAAGTTGTTCGTTCTTTTTCTTATCATCATCAGTCAAATTATCTGGTATTTCTTCAAAAAGTTTATCCGCCTTAAAAAGATATGTTTCTGCTCCGGATCTATCAGATCTCCATGTAGAATCGACCTTATTCAAGAAATCTTCTATTTGTACAAATCTTTCATTTGCAAATTTAGATGTTTCTCTCTCTTTCTTTTTACTAATTGTAAAATTAATACCAAAAGCCAAGAGAAGAATTACAAGTAAAGCAACGGCAACAATTCGTACTCTTTTTCCTCTAACATCTCTAACTTTGTATTCATCTATCCTAATCCCTTCCCTTCTAATCTGTTTACCAGGAATCTTTATTTCAGAAAGTTTTGCACCAAGTTTTTTAAACCATCTTTTGTTTCTCAAACTCGAGAAAACAAATTCTTGCATATTCTCAAAAGCTTTCTTAAATATATTTAATATCTTTCCTAAAAAAACACCTACATTACCAAATACCTTGCCTAAACTTTGCAAGACTCCTTCTGGAATTTTAATATTTGGTATGTACTTACGAAGATCGACTTTCTTTTTTGTTTCTTCTTTTTCAATTACTTTCTTTTTCCCCTCTACTGGCGATTCTTTTTCACTTACTTTTTCTTTAACTAATTTCACTTCTCCTTTTTTCTCAAAGAAAATGAAACCACTTGGCATACTTAGACTTTTCCCTAGAAGATGAAGGAAATTTAACACCTCTTCTCCAACCTTTAACCTAGACATTTTTACAATGTTTTCTGTTATTTTTTCTTTAGTGGCAATGATGAGAACATCAAGTTCTTTGAGAACAATACCAACAGTATTGGCTTTTTTTTCAGCGATTATTCCACCAATATTTACAAATTCACCTTTTTTGAAAAGGTATATATCGTTTTCTCCAAAGTTTCCAATGTATGCTCCTTCTTTCTTGAAAACTACAATTGTAAAGCTTACATCTAAACCAGTAGTCGCTAAATCTTTATCATTCTTTATTAAATCTTTTATCTTGTTAACACCATCGTTAACTGCATCTTTTACTGATTCATTTACTGATTTACTGTTCGAATAGAGATAACCATCTAGAATACTTTCAAGAATAAATTTACTGAATCTAGTTGGTGTAAATTGTTTTTCTGCTGAGATGTTAAGCAATATATATACATCACCTTCTTTACCAACTTTTTTACCATTTGATGCAGAATATGTATGCTTTACACTTGTGACAAAAGAATTCTCTTTTTTAGAGTTGTATATATATTGTTGAGCAGTAATCATTTTTCTTAGCTAAGAATTAGAAAAAGAACAGCAAGTAAACTTCCAACAACAACTAGGAACATATATCCAAGTACTATTGCTTGAATTATTTTATTTTCAGAAGCACTGAATGTATCTGCTAATATTCTTACTCGAAGGAAAAGTAGTAATGCAAAAAGAATATTCCCTATCAAAAAAAAGAAAAGAGGAATTTTAAGTATATTTAATAGATCAACGGAGAATACTCCTACTCTCTGTGTATTTAATTTGTCTAAAAACATATTTGCTTCCTTCATTATATTTCTCCTTTCTGCTTAGATTCTAAAAGATCATACAAAATATCTTGTATTTCTCTTGGTCTTGGCACATTGTCAAATTCAATTTCTGCTTTTGCACCTGCAGTTTGTATATATACAGTTCCTACATCAAAGATACTTCCAATTAAACCAATTTGTTTGTGAGTAACATCCTCTATTTTTTCTAATCTTGCTTCAGATGAAGTATGTGACATTACACTTGTAAAATCTAAATCTACAACTCTTTGGTCTGTAATTATATTTACATTAAAGTACCATTTAACAAGAGTAAATACAGAGATGGAGAGAAATACAAGTCCAGAAAGAATAAAGAAAACTATGAATAACGAAAGGTTTTCAGAAAGTTCTGGTATAACTAGTCTGAATATAAATGGTAAAAGAAAAGAGAAAATTGCAGCCAAGATATGAGGTAAGTACATTATCCAATGAGTACGAACAATCAATATGACATTTTCTTCTTGTTCTTTACCTAAGAAAGACAATCCTTTTGGGAATGCCATAAAGGAGTTGTTGTTGTTATGCTGTAAATGATCCAAAAAACTTTTATTTAGTTTTCTGAATTTTTTTGGTATTTGATTTGGGTTTTCCTTTTTTGCCATATGGTTAAAGATATCATAGATTTAACAGTATAACAAGGTATTAAAGCTTTTTTTGGATATCGATATGGACAAAACTTGACTGAGGAATCCTAAGGTAACCAGGGGCTCGAAGATTGTAAGCTAACTTAAAATAGCTTCCTGAGATTGTAATATCTCTACCATCTGCATTCACAAACCTAATATATGTTGTATTTCCGCTACTTCTGTATGTTTGAGCAAGTATTACCTTTGTAAATTTTGACGATGACTTGCTTCTCATTTCGGAGAAAGAATAAGGGTTACCATCGCTATGGCATTTATCATGAATGGGATAGATCCTTGAGTCTGTTGTTACTCCACTCTCTCCTAGATCAGTTAACAAAGACGCAGCATTAACAATGTCTGCCATCTCTTCTCCAGATAACCATGGATATCTGTAACAACTTGCGCTATTAACACTAGAACTTTGAGCATAATCATTTCTATACCATGATCTGTAAACCCAAGATACTCCAGATTTGTTATCCCATGTATTTGTAAAGTCTTTCACACCACTAGTATTAAAGAGGTCCCACCCAACACCATTTGTCCAACCACCATGAACTGCTGCAAACTGTGTAGATACTGGATTCTTACTCGAATCTGTAAGAATAACTCCTCTAGTTGCTTCTACAGCTTGTTTCCATGCTCCTGTTTTAATTGGAGTACTAAATACTTGGCAAGACTCAGTCGTACAAATACTTTTATCTCCATTATTTGTATATCTCACCGCATATGTTCTTGCTGCAATCGCCTGAGCTTTAAGAACTTCCATTGGCCAACTCTCCGGCATTTCTTTAATACCCATTAAATATGTATCTTCAAAAGATATTTTACCGTAACCATCTACAGTTATCTTTGTCATAATGTCTTCATTAACACCATTTATCTTCACCTTACCTGTCGTTAATGTTTTGCCTGGATAGTATGCATTCAAAATCTGAGTATATGATTGTCCTGCTTCGGCCCTTGCCTTCGCACCCCACTGGCTCATACCATTCCTGTGTGTATATGCTCCAATTGAAAAGACATTAAAAGATCCACTTGCAGCTTTGCTATTAAAAGACGAAAGGCTTCCTAGATCATCTCCACCTGCAGGTACTAGATTTGGATCAATACTTGTGCCTCCTTGCCTTGCATACAACAAAGCTTTTTGAAGATTAGACATTTGAGAAGTCAACTTACTAACTTGGCTACTAATACTACTCTTAGATGCAACCTGTGCATTTAATTCTTTTTGGAGTTTTGCCTTTTCAGCCGCTAAAAGATCATACGATTTATCTAAATCTTCCTTTTGCCCATCAAGATCTTTCTTTTGGTTATCAAGTCCAGCTTTAGCATCAGCTAAACTGCTAAATTCTCCACTTACTTTCTCAATTTCATCCTTCAGTATTGAGATTGTATTTCTCTTCACAAAGAGATTCTCCATCATGTTGTTCCACCCGTCAGCAGAGAAGAAAAAGCTACTCATTCTGTATCGAGATTGCATATACAGATCACTAGATATTTCATCCAAAAGTGTTTTTTTCCTTCCAAGTTCATTCTGCTTGTCCTCGATCTCTTTTGTTTTCGTTGCTATTTCATCTTCAGTCTTTTTAATATTTTTCTCTAATGTTGAAATCTCGCTATTAATCATATTAATTTTCTGAGAGAGAGAATAGTTACTTCCACTTATCTCTGCAATCTTCTTCTCTATCTGTGAAAGCATGCTTTTCTTTTCAGCTATTTGCTGATTTGTCTCTTCTATTTGTTTCTCTAAGTCCTCTACTTCACCTGAATATACAGGGTAATACAGTAGAGAAAGGGAATATATTCCTATGACAAATATTGATAATATTTTCAATGTGATTTGGGGCACTTTTTGCATTAAAACATTATACCATTCGGAGAGAATGATTTATTACAAGTGAATCAAGAAATCAAAAACATATGGAATAAATATTATTCCACCAGTAATAACTGAGACAATGGCACTAACTAAAACAGCACCGGCACTTACATCTTTTGCATATTTAATGTTCACTTTGAAATCTTGAGATACAGTATCACAGAGTGCCTCTATTGCACTATTCATTACTTCGGAGACAAAAACGATTGATATTACTAAGCTAATTGCTATCCATTCAAAATGGGAGATTTCAAAAAAAATTCCAGCAAGAACAACTAACAAAGCAACAGCAAGATCTATTCTGAAATTCCTTTCGTTTTTGTAAATTAGTTTCAAGCCATTACGAGCATAGCCCTGACTTTTAAAAAAACTTTCT
>JAAZOC010000074.1 GCA_012797935.1 Candidatus Microgenomates bacterium
AAAGTAACATATGAGTACCTCCTATTAAGAGATGTTAATGATAAGCCTGAACATGCTAAAGAATTAGCTAAGCTTCTAAAAAATCAAATAGCTTTGGTTAATTTGATTAATTTCAACGAATCAGATGGAATACAATTCAAACCAAGTCTAAAAAGCGATATCGATATTTTCAAAAAGATATTGGAGTCTAGAGACATCAATACGACTCTGAGATATTCTTTTGGAGGAGACATCAATGCAGCATGTGGGCAATTAGCAAAAATCTCGGGGTGATCCGACTTGAACGGACGACCTCTACATCCCGAATGTAGCGTTCTAGCCAACTGAACTACACCCCGTCTACTACATTCTATCTACAACTTTAATTCCAAGAGTATATAATCCTACTCTCATAGTAATCATGACTGCTTTCAACAGAAGGAGAAGAATTTTTCTTTCTTCTTCATCAGCATCAAGTACTCTTACATTTTGGTAGAAATTACTAAACACTTGACCAAGCTCAAAGAGATAATGACACAAAAGAGATGGTGAATAGTTCAATGCAGAGGTAAGCATATAGTCCTTCGCTTTGCCAACAGACCTCACTAACTCTTTCGTATACTGGTTATCCAAACACAGTTCCAAACAGAGGTTACTGTCTCCTAAAGAGTCAACCTCTTCAATAATGGAATTACATCTTGAGTAAACATACAGAAGATATGGACCAGTATCTCCATCAAAAGATATAGATTTCTCGATATCAAATACTATATTTTTTCCAACCCCTACTTTCAAGAAAGCATACTTTATTGCCGCTACAGCAATCTTTTCACTAACATCATCAACATTTTCATCCGCTATCCTCTTAGAAGCTATAACCAATTCCTTTACTCTCTCTTCAACAAATGAAAGTAACGATTCACCGTCAGAAAAGCCACCTTTCCTACTACCCATTTTCTTCCCATCAGAAGCAAGAATCATACCGTGAGACACATGCCTGGTCTTAGATGCTACAGTAGGATCAATTTTTGCTAAGGCATCAAAGACAACCTTAAAGTAATTCATCTGCTCATTTGCAGTAATAACAATAGATTCATCAAAATCAAGAATATTTCTTTTTCTAAATGCAAGACCAAGTTCCTTTGCTTCATATGTTGGTACTCCATATTGATTTACAAAGACCCTGGTATGAAGACCTTTTTCTTTTTGACCCTCATATATGATTGAAGGACCATCTTGTTTAAATATCTTTCCTACATTTTCTAAAACAAGCTTGAGACCAGACTCACCTACTTCACTTTCAAAGAAGTAGTAATCTAACTTTGTTCCAAGTTTTTTGTAGATTATTTCGAAATAATCAAGACACCATTGTCTAGATTTTGTGTATTTCTCCCATGTTTTTAGAGATTCGTACTTAGAAAAATCTCTCTCTCCAAGTGAAGGCACAGTGTTCGAATATATGAAATAATTAATATCATCAATATCTTTAATCGCACTTTTGTCACTCTCAGTATCATACTGCTGAGAACCATAAATATATGACTTACCAAGATACCTAACCTTATTTTCAAGTGGCCAGGTTTCAATCTCTTCAAAAGTAATTCCATCTTCTTTCATTTTTACTTCCAAAGCCCACAATGTTTTCGCAACATGAAGGCCAACATCACCTTGGTAGTTAGCCCTCTTTACATTAGCTCCTAGAGCCTCCTGAAGCCTCGCAAATGACTCTCCAACAATATTCGTATACAAGTGCCCAATGTGTAATACTTTAAAAGGGTTGGCATCTGTATATTCTATTATTACATTAGTATTTTTCTTGTTTTCAAACCTAAAATATTCGTCTTCTTTTTCAACAATCTTAGAAAGTTCAGTAAGAAGACATCTATTAGAAAGAAATATATTCAAGAAACCAGGTCTTACTGCTTCTATCTTTTCGATATCGTCATCTTTTTCAATATTTTTTGAAATATTTTCAGCAATTTCAAAAGGATTCGTACCTAATCTAGATGCCATTCTCATAGCAAGATTAGTGGAATAATCACCTTTCGAAGAATCACTTGGCATCTCCAAAACAATATCTTCTTCCAATTGAGGATACCCTGCTTTCGAAACTGCAGAGGATATTATTTTTCTAATTTTTTCTTCAGTATTCATATATCTTTATACCATAATTCGCACCCGGAGGGATTCGAACCCCCAACCGTCGGTTCCGAAGACCGATGCTCTATCCAGTTGAGCCACGGGTGCCCAATAACCACATAGTTTAGCACATGATCGTACCTGGTCGGGATCGAACCAACAACCTTTGGTTCCGCAAACCAATGCTCTATCCAATTGAGCTACAGGTACAAACTTATATTACAATTCTACCACGAATTCATAATAAATAGTTCCTTTGGCAGAGAGCTTTTCTTAGAAATTCAACAAGATATCACCCTCTTCATATGTTATTAAATATTGAACATTTGCATTCTTCAGCTTTTCAATGGTTTCATAATGCGGATGCCCGAATTTGTTATTCATACCAACAGAACAGATAGCCACCTCAGGCGACACAGAAGTGAGAAACATTTGAGAGGTAGAAGTCCTCGAACAGTGGTGACCTATCTTTAGAACATACACATCACGAATGTCCTCCTGAAGAAGCTTTTCTTCAACTTCCTGCTCAGAATCACCCATTAAGAGTATTTTTTTGTCAGCTATTCGAGCCAAAAGAACTACAGATTCATTGTTAATATTTTCTTCTTGTTTATCATTTGTTTCGAATGGGTACAATACTGTAAAAAAGATATCTTCATAGCCAAAGGTATCACCGCTTTTAACAGAAACAAGGATGTCTTTGTAGTTTTCAATCAGGTACTCATATGCCGAATTCTGATATTCAATTGGATTGTAAAGGATTCTTTCAACTTCATAATTTTGCAAAATACTCATAATTCCATTGATATGATCAGCATGGGGATGAGTCAACACAACCGTTTCTATTGTGTTGTCATACCAAGGCATATATTTAGGCAATGAAAAGATTATTTCATCTCCAGGACCTCCATCTACTAGTACTTGATAATTACCCTGCTGTATAAGTATAGAATCACCTTGCCCTATATCAAAAAATACGATCATCGGCCTATTCGTGTAGTTATATTTGCCTCCAAGAACAAAGAGAATTGCAAGAATAAAGAAAAGAATATTAAGAAAATTTTCCTTAAATATTTTTAAGATAATGGTTTTGTTTTTCATTCTCTAAAGGATAGAAGAATACACATAGAAACAATACTACAAGAAGTAGCGAGATGCCAACAAAAGACGATATCTTACTTGAGAGTTCAATTACACCAATATTTGTTTCCCCAATTTTGTTAACAACAAATTCAAAGTATTTGAGTTGAATATTAACTACTGTATACAGTAAATACGAGAGTGGCTTGTTGAGAAACTGAGTTAGAATGGAAAGAAATCCCCAGAGCATTGTATTTTCAATGATTGGAAGAATAAATGTGTTAGCAGGAACAGACCAGATAGAAAATGTTTGGAAAATAGATACTGATACAGGCAATGTGGATATAGTACAACTCATAGTAGGAATAACATATTGTTCTAATATTA
>JAAZOC010000075.1 GCA_012797935.1 Candidatus Microgenomates bacterium
TCTAAACCTTCCTCAATAGAATCAACCAAAATAATTGGTTTGTTAATATCAACCAAAGAACTAAACTTTGTACTTTCACAAAGAGCCATTGAGGCTCCTTTTGAAAGAGCTTCTAAAATATAGTCATGGCCATCAAATTTGTCTCCAACAATTGGAACAAATATTTCATTTTCTTTTACACTCCTAGAATCATGATTAAAGGCCGTAAAATAAGCATCTTCATCATAATTTCTGATTTCAAATTCTGGATAATGTTCTCTTATTTCTTTTAAAAAAACTTTCATATTTCAATAAATCTAAATTATGTATGTTTCAATATATTAGTTCTAAGAGAAATTTTCAATAATAATATCTATCGGATTGTTAAAAATTTTTGAATATTTTTAATCTTTTTCTTCCTGCAATAACATTTAATATATCCTAGAGTTGAATATTCCGACCTGTAGTTATTTTTTCTTGACTAGATATCCGCACAATGTTAAATTGGTGGCAAGAAGTGGTGAATAGTGGTGAAAAATTTTGAAAGGTGATATATTTAGGACATGATAATCGGCGAATACAAAAGTAAAGTAGGAGAGAAGAAAAGAGTATCACTTCCTAAAAAGTTCAGGGAAGAATTAGGTGAAGATCTAATTCTAACCAGAGGCTACGAGAATGCACTAGTTTTTGTAAACAAAAATATGTGGCAAAAAGTAGCACAAGAAGTAATGAATGGCTCTTTCACAAACAAAGATATTAGAGATACAAGTAGATTCTTAGTAGGAGGGGCAAAAGAAATTGATCTTGATAATCAAGGAAGATTCATAATTCCACAAACACTTTTCGAACATGCTAAACTCAAAACCAATATTGTCTTCATCGGATTGGTAAATTGGGTAGAGATTTGGGATGAAGAATCATGGCAAGAAAGAGTCAAATATCTCCAAGAGCATGGAGAAGAAATCGCACAAGAAATAAGTAAAATGAACCCACAAAATAATGGATAAAATTCATGTACCAGTACTTCTAAAAGAAACAATAGATTCTTTAAACATCAAACCAGATGGCTTCTACATAGATTGCACATTAGGCGATGGTGGTCACAGTATGGAAATACTAAAAAAACTCTCCAGCAATGGATTACTACTTAGTATAGATAGAGATCAAAATGCAATTAACTTTGTAAAAGAATATTACAAAGAAGTATCAAACAGTTCTAATTGGATTATAGTTCAATCGAATTTCAGTGAAATTGAGAAACATGTAAAACAAATAGGTAAAGAACCTGATGGAATAATAATGGATTTAGGATTGTCTTCAAGGCAATTGGAAGATTCAAAAAACAGAGGTTTTAGCTACCTAGAAGAAAACGAGCCATTAGATATGAGAATGGACACAAACTTAGGAGTAACAGCAAAGGATCTTCTCAATGCTTTTTCTGAAAAAGAACTTTACTACATATTCAGAAATTACGGTGAAGAAAAATATTCATACAAAATTGCAAAAGAAATCAAAAAAAATATCTCTAGTATCAATACAGTTGGAGATCTTACAAGGCTTATCTACAAGGTAATGCCGGCAGTCAGTTTTAACAAGAACCCATCACGCAGGGTCTTTCAGGCCCTGCGGATAGTGGTAAATGATGAGCTAAATAGCTTGAAAGATGGTTTAGATAATTCTTTTAAGATCTTGAAAACAGGTGGAATACTTTCAGTAATATCATTCCACTCGTTAGAAGATCGAATAGTTAAAAACTTTTTTTTAGACAAATCGAGAAGCGGAGAAGGGGAATTGCTTTCTGGAAATCACATTGCCCCAACCGATGAAGAGAGAAGGCAAAACCCTAGATCCGCTTCAGCCAAGTTAAGATCAATCAAGAAAATTTAATGAGAAAACTTACAAACCAGACAAACAATATACCAGCAGCAGTATTTCTTTTTTCTGTACTAGTATTTGTACTTTCACAACTTGTAATAAACTCAATACTTGCACCATTAGGAGTAGAGTTACAAAGTCTTAACAAAGAAAAAAATTACTTAGTTGAAGAAAACAGAGGTATGGAAGAAGAGATTGCAAAAACAAATTCAATAACAGTAATTCAGAAATTAGCAGATAAATCATTGAACATATCCTCTTCAGCAAAAAGAACAGTTATATATATTGAAAATTCAGATATTCTTGCAAATAACCAGTAATGGCAAGCTTAAATAACCTTCATACAAGGGGAAAAAGGAAAAGTAAGAAAGTATCTTCAGAAAAACACAGAAGCTCAAATATTACAATTATTGGATTAAGTATTACCATATTAGCTGCTCTTGTGATTGTGCAGGCTTTTAGATGGCAAGTTCTCTATGCAGACAAATTTACAAACATGTCAGAAGAACAATACTCTTCAAATGTTTTACAAAAAGCACCAAGAGGTACTATCACTGCTAGTGATGGAACAATACTTGCAGTTGATCAACCTACATGGAATGTATATGCGACATTAAGTAATGATGAGGAAGAAAGAAAATTATTCTTTGAGAACAAAGATAAATTTGTTGCAGAGGTATCAGGTATATTGAATATTGAGAAGAGCGAGATTGAATCAAAACTTACAGATGATTTTGTATATGCATCACTTGCAAAAAGTGTAACAACAGAAAAAAAGAAAGCTTTAGAAAAAGCAGAAATATTTGGTAAAAATACATCTGGTTTTGGATTGTATTTTGAGAGCCAAGAAAAAAGAATATATCCAAATGGATCACTAGCTGCACATGTTCTAGGTTTTCTTGGACAAGACGAAAATGGAAAAACTGTTGGACAATACGGGATACAAGGATATTACTTTAGAGATATTACAGGTAAAGAAGGATACTCGTATGAAGAAAAAGATTCTTCTGGTAATGTCATTCTCACAGCTGAATATCAACCTATACTTCCAAGAGAAGGAAAAGATTTTAAGCTTACAATTGTTCCTAATATACAAAGTAAAGTAGAAAAAATACTTGAGGAGGGTGTAAAACACAGTAGAGCAAAAAGTGGTACTGCCATTATTATGGACCCAAGTACAGGGGCAATAATTGCAATGGCAAACTATCCAACATATGATCCAAACGAATACTGGAGAACATCTGAGCCTTGGATACTCAAGAACAGGGCAATTTCTGATGTCTACGAATATGGTTCTGTTCAGAAGCCAATCACACTTGGTATTGCATTAGAAACTGGAGCTATAGATAAAGATTTTACATGTAATGATAAAACTGGGTTCATAGACCTTTATGATAAAACCGGTTATGCAGATTTGAAAGGTAAAAAAGTCTACACTTGGAACAGACAAGCAAGTGGAGTTATTGATATTGCAGGTATATTTGCAAAATCAAACAACCCGTGTACAGCTACAGTTGCACTAAAAGTTGATTCTCAAGAATACTATTCTTCTCTAAAGGAATTTGGACTAGGAGAATTCATTGGAATAGGATTACAAGAAGAAAGTAATAGTTTCTTAAAATCATTTGAAAATACAACAAAATTAGATATCATCATGTACTCTTTTGGACAAGGAATTGTAGCAACACCATTACAAGTACTCTCTGCATTAAGTACATATGCAAACGATGGAGTAAGAATGAGACCATACATAATTTCCCAGATAAAAGATGAGAAAGAAACAATTGATATAACTCCACAGATTGCATCTCAGCCAGTATCAAAAGAAACTGCAACAATCATTAAGGAAGCTATGGGGAAAGCAGTTGATATGGGATCATTAGGTGTTTTTGCAGGAGATTTAAAGGGATATAGTATTGGAGCAAAGACAGGTACAGCACAAATAGCAAAAACAAATGAGTTAGGTTACAAAGAAGACTATACAAATGATACAGTTGTTGGCCTCTCACCAGTTGATGATCCTAAAATGATTATGTTAGTAAAGCTAGAAGAGCCACAAATAGGTAAATATGCAACATTAACAGCTTCACCAGTTTGGAGAGATATATTCCTTGCAATAGCAGACGATCTGGAAATAAAGAAGAATAATTGAGATAATTAGGTATTTAATTATACAAAAAATATATGGAAGATATTAA
>JAAZOC010000076.1 GCA_012797935.1 Candidatus Microgenomates bacterium
AGAAGTAGTTTCATTTCTTGACTTAATACCTTCTATCTTTTCAAAAACCTCACAAACATCAATAAATTTTACATTCATATTATTACCCTCCAATGTATATATATTTAGTAGATTTAGTCATACCATCTTGTTTAACCTGTTTCTTATTCACAAGGAGATCCATATCCCTCCTTATTGTCCTAGATGAAACTTTTGGGAACATCACATAAATTTCCTTTGGATCCAAGGAACCAACTCTCTTTATTCTCAGAAGTATTCTTTGCTGTCTTGAATTTAGGCCTAAGATATCTGAGGTAATTTTTTCAGGCACTTTGACCCTTCTACTCTCTCTTGGCTCCTCGTTAGAAGAATGTACAACTCCTTTACCCTCCTCTAGTTTAAGAAATATGATCAAAAATGCACCAGAGAGGACACTAAGGAGAACCATTAAATTGTACAGAATTCCATGACTACTTTCCTGAGAATTTTTCATAACATTTCCCATTTAAATTATCCACAAGTAGAGAAATCTATCCTCTTTTCATTATATACAATATCTTGAGATTTTGTTACCTACTTTAATTCGGACAAATTGTCACCTGTAGATGAATGTACATCCAAAGGTACTTCCAAGGAGACAATGTTTTTCATAATGTAAGATGCCTTCTTCTCGAAATCTTCAACCTTCTCTTCCTTGACTTCAAAAACAAGTTCATCATGAACTTGAAGAAGAATATATGCAGAATCTTTGAATTCTTTTTCAATTAAAGAGTCTAATTCATTCATTGCTAATTTCATAATGTCTGATTCACTACCCTGAATAGGCATATTAACAGCTTCTCTTTGTGCTGCTCTTCTCATTCGGATATTTTTAGATTGTATGCCACGAATAATTCTTGTAGTACCAAGCATTGTTTGAACATATCCAAACTTGTAAGCCTCTTTCTCTAAAGTTCTAATATAGTTTTCTACACCAAGGTAATGATCAAAGTAGGCCCTAATATATCCTTGAGCAACTTCATTCGGGATCTTTAGCATACTTGCCAACCCAAAAGATGTTTGGCCAAAGAGAATTCCAAAGTTTACTGTTTTACCAATACTTCTTTCTGCTTTTGTAATCTCTTCTATATCTTTATCCAATATTCTTGAAGCAGTAGATCTATGAATATCCAAATCGTTCTTGAAGTCTTCTATCAAAAGATCATCTTTAGACATATCCGCCATAATTCTTAATTCTATTTGGGAATAGTCCATTCCAACAAATTTAAAGCCATCTCTTGCTACAAATGCTTTTCTCAATTTCTCAGCCCACTCTCCCTGTGCAGGAAGGTTTTGCATATTTGGATTAACTGAAGAGAGTCTTCCAGATGAAGTACCTGTTTGTTTAAAATCTGTATGAATAGCTCCTTCGTCATTTTCTCTTGCCATCTGCAATAATGGGTTTGTATATGTACTATATATTTTATTTAGTTCTCTGTATTCAAGTATTTTCTCAATACATGGGTGTGTGCCTACCAAATCATTCAGTACAGATTCTCTAGTTGAAAGTTTTTTGTTTGATTGAAGACCTAGCTCATTAAAGAGGATATCTGAAAGTTGTTTAGGAGAATTAATGTTAAATTCATGCCCAACAGTATCAAATATTTCCTTAGACAAGGATTCCACTTTCTTAAGAACATTGTCATTCAATCCGGAGAGATAATCAATATCAATCTTTATTCCTCTTTTTTCCATCTTTGAGAGTACCTGGGAGATTGGAACTTCCACTTCTTTCAATACATTTAACAAATACTCATTATCTTTTTTAAGAATTTCTTTGATACTGCTCTTTGTGTAATCATACAATTCAATATCGTCAGCTTTCTTAACAAGAGATAGTTTTATTTCAGAAATTGCATCTAAAATATTTGTGAATACAGATGGCGACAGTTTCTCTGGTAGTGCTTTAGACGAATAGTCAAAAGCAAGATCACCAAGCAAAAAAGATTTTTTACCCGAATTTATCATGTGTGCAAACAAAGAGATATCAAAGAGATTTTGCATACTAGAATCTGGGAAGTTAACTGCCATTTCTTCCCAATTATATGAAGTAACATTTGGACATTTCGATATGTCTGGGACCTCCTTTAACACATAGTCTGAAGATCTTTCATTAATGCACCTCACACAAAAGAATTCTTCACCTGTACTACTTTCTTCTTTATTAATATATGCAACAACTATTTCTTTAGACTTTGATATTTCTAAATCTATGCTTTCTTTTGGTGCCCAATTAAATGTTTTGTTTGTATTTGTAGAAAACATATCTAATTGTGCAGAATCAGATACTTCTTCATTTCCATCTATTTCATCAAGTCTTGGGATTAAAGATTTAAAACCAAAGTCTTTAAATATTTCTACGACCTGTTTTTTCTCAAAGTCTCGTAGCAAAGATTCTTCTAACCTTATATCTATTCCAACTTCCTGTTCAATCTTTGCAAGTTTTCTACTTAACTCTGCTTGTTCTACTCCTTCAGTAAAAA
>JAAZOC010000077.1 GCA_012797935.1 Candidatus Microgenomates bacterium
CCCATCTAGTATGTCCTAAACCAATATATCCTTTAGGAAGAGAATCAAAACCCTTGTCTTTTTGTATCTCACCAACATTCTTGTATTGTGATATCTCACCATTGTTTAACACTGCAATACCCCAAGAGTCATACCCTCTGTATTCTAGTCTTTTCAATCCATCAATTATGATATTCTTTGAATTTTTTTGTCCTAAGTACCCAAAAATACCGCACATAGTTGTGTAGTTAAAATTTTAGTATAGGGACTGGTGACTGACTTTGTGTATTTTGATCTAGTCTTTAGGCTAACAGTATAGCCTAGGAGTATCCGCTGATTGTTCGATATTCTCCTGCCTCGTAGCAAATCCTTAATTTGCCCATACGCTTTTATGTTAAATACCCTAAATATATCTTACAGATTTTTGTACTGAGGTCAAATATTGTTAGAAAAGTTACTGTGTAGTATATTGAATGTATATGGGTATACTTTCTTTTCTTTCAAATATATTTTCTTCAAACAGTATATCTTCTGTTTCATTTTTTGACCTCTACAACAAGATTGTCTATTGGCAAAAAAATGGAGTATATCCTTTTCCCTCTAACTTACCAGAAGCAATTTCATTTCCTGAAGACTTCTGGAGCAAAGTTATTTCAATTCACAAAATGACTCTTGAAGATGGTAATGAAAGAGCAATATCTGTTTTTTGGATAGATGGAGAATTACTTCTTACTTCAGTAGCAAAGGGAGATGAAAGTTCTGTAAAAACAAACAACAATATATCAGTAAAATATGTTGTTCATCCTTCACGAAAAGACTATTTTAGAAAAGAGATTACTGTAAATGGATCTGTAGTAAAAAGAA
Organism: Candidatus Microgenomates bacterium; assembly: GCA_012797935.1. Lineage (GTDB taxonomy): Bacteria > Patescibacteriota > Dojkabacteria > SC72 > SC72 > UBA5232. The sequence goes on from JAAZOC010000077.1 coordinate 844, forward strand.
CAGATGTTTACAAGGAGAAGATACCAAAAAGTGTAGATATTAAATATTTGTTTAATATGCATACACATCCAAGAAATGAAAATGGTAAATTTAGTTTCTTTTCTTTGCAGGATATTAATTCTATGATTGGTTCAAAAGCAGTAATTACTGGGCTTGTAACAGACAAATTGTGGATTCTTGTTAGAACAAGTGATACTCCTTCTGCTGTACAATGGACTTCAGATCTTTCTGTTACTCAAGATTCTTTAAAGAATGATTTAAAACTTGGTATATATACTGCTGAGTTTAACAGAAAGGCTATTAGACAATAGCTTTTAGTTTGACAAATACCCTATATTAAGATATACAAGGATATGGTATTACAAAATCAAACAACTCAAAGAATGTTTGTTACTGAAGATGGACAGGAAGTCCCTTCAAAGTATGTATGCTTCAAGGGTGAGGGAAAACCATATCTTTTGTATACAGAAGAGGATGGAAAAAGAGTTATAACCGATATACCTTTGGTTGAGGTTGAAGTTACAATGACTCCAGAAAAAGACCCTGAACTATCTTCTCTTGTTTAGAACATTCACATAGTAAAGCAAATTAAGTATGGATGTAAGCAATCCTGCTACATATGTTAATGCAGCAGCTGTTAATACTTGTTTTGCACCATCTTCGCTGTATTTGTCCATTAAATTGTATTTTCTAATCATTTTCATTGCCCTGTTACTAGCATCAAATTCAACAGGAAGTGTAACAAAAGAAAAAAGTACACCAGTAGAGAAGAATATTAATCCAATCTCTGAAATCCTCAATGCAGATATGACGATACCAATAATGAAAAGTACATACCCTATCTGTGTCCCAATTTGTGTAATTGGAACCATTACTCTTCGTATTTTGTAGACCAATGAAGAAGAAAATTTTTGTTGTACATGACCAAACTCATGGGCAACTACTGCAATATTTGCTACTGATTTTGAAGTTACATTGTCAGAGGATATTCTTACAACATTATTTATTGGATCAAAATTGTCCTCTAACTTCCCTTGACTAGTAGCAATACTTACAGGAAATTGTTCTTCATCTCTAAGTTTCTTTGCGACATCTAATCCTGTCATATCTTTACCAGCATCTAGATTCGAATATTTGTTGTATGTATACATAACATACATTTGAGCAAGAAATGTTGCTAAAAGTCCAGGTAATGCAAAATACCAATATATTGGATCTATATACATTTTAAAATCGTGTTAA
>JAAZOC010000078.1 GCA_012797935.1 Candidatus Microgenomates bacterium
CATACAGCAAAGAAGCAATGTTAAATATGAACATAAACAGCAAATACACATACACACAAGAATCATTCCAATTACTAGCATCTAAAAACCTAAATATCATTCAATTGCCAATAACTATTAAATACTACAAAGGAAGAAAATCCAGAGTAGTAAAAAGTATCCTAAACTTCATAACAGTATCCGCGTTCAACATAATTCGAGCATTTAGAGACTTTGCACCAATAAAATTCTTTGGTTTCCTTGGATCAATACCATTCCTTTTCGGTCTAGCATCTATGATTTTTGTCGGCATACACTGGTTAAATACTGGAGAATTCTCACCATACAAATTCTTGGGATTCCTTGGTCTTTACCTCTTCTCCTTAGGCTTACTAATAGGATTAGTTGGCATACTCTCAGACATGATTGGTAGAATGATAAATAACCAAGAAAAAATACTCTACTACAACAAAAAGAATTACTATTCTAATTTAAAAAACAAAAAATAATGAATGTACTAATATCAATTTCTCACCCAGCATGGGCACATCAATTCCATCACATAATCAAACTACTTGAAAAAAGGGGACACAAAGTAAAAGTATTAGTAATTAAAAAAGACAAAAACTGGGAAATTCTAGACGAATACAAAATACCATACACAATAATTGGAAACAGCACAGGTAAAAACAGATTAGAAAAAGCATTCATACTCATAGTCTCTACATACAGACATCTTGTAGAAGCCATAAAATTCAAAACAGATGTCCTCATAGGAAGACCATCTCCAATGATGGCCATAACCGCATTCTTAACCGGAAAAAAGAATATAGCATACTGTGACACTGAAAGATCTGTAGAGTCATTATTCTTTTCTAAGCTATTCTCATACAAAATCCTTACACCTAAATTCTACAGAAAGAACCTAGGTAAAAAACAAATGAGAGTAGAAACATTCAAAGAACTCTTCTACCTACACCCTAAATACTTCAAACCAAATCCAGAAGACTTAAAATTAGTAGGACTAAAAGAAGGAGACAAATTTACATTCGTTAGATTTGTAGCTTGGAATGCAAGCCATGATATGGGACACAAAGGAATGAATAATGAACAAAAACTAAAACTCATTCAACACCTAGAGAAATATGGAAAAGTTCTACTCTCTGCAGAAGGAGAACTACCAGAAGAATTTAATAAATACCTCATACATGTACCACACACGAAATTACATAGCATTATGTCATATGCACAACTATTTGTAGGAGATGGATTAACTATGGCATTTGAATGCAATATGATGGGAGTACATTCCATATTCACTAGTGAACTCTCTTCCGGTGCTGGCGATGAAATGGAAAATATATACAAACTACTCATAACTGTTGATGACAATGAAAAGATGTTAGAAAAAACAATTGCAAAAGTTGATGAACTACTAAAAGATCCGAACTTACAAAAGAAAGCAAAGGAGAAACAAAAGAATTTGCTTGAAGACAAAATAGAAATAAATGAATGGTGGGTAAACTATCTTGAAGAAGAAGTAAAATGAAAAATCTCTTTGAAAAAACTTGGAAAATCATAACTCAAAATCCAGATAGACTCTTCTATCTATTTCTTTTTGCATACACAGTATTGATGATAGTCCTTTGTTTCTTCAGAGATATGATAAAAGATGAATCATTGTATTACAGAGAAACATGGCTAATGTCAGAAGTCTTTAAAAGTGGTGAATGGATAGGGGATTACTCTGTTGGATTGCATGGTTTCCTTTTCAA
>JAAZOC010000079.1 GCA_012797935.1 Candidatus Microgenomates bacterium
ACCATATCTATCCATTCAAGTTGTTGTACTATTCTAAATTTTCTTGTAAATTCACCACTAGGCTCTTCTTCCTCATCTGTTGGAGTTGTTGGTGTAGTTGGAGTTTCTTCTTCCTCATCATCATTGTTATTTGTTGGAGTTGTTGGTGTTGTAGTAGAAGAATATGCTGTAAGAACTGCATCTGAAGGCATAGAAGAATACATATCAGTTTTTGAACTAAGTGTGAGAGGATTTGTGTCTTTTAGTTTACCGTTACTATCAAAAATATCTGAATATATACCTGTAACAACTGCTCCTTTACTTGTTCCTCCTACTGCAATGATTACAACATTACTACTAGAAGATGCTGTAATCATTTTTTTGTCCGAAATACTTCTTAATGCAGAAAGATCCATAATCCAATTACCCCCACTTGGCATAGTAGCTGATACTGGATATGCAGTTTTATCTTTTAAGACAGCATAGAGAAGGACATCATCACCAGAGCCACCACTTACTGTTCCATATATTGGGTTTGGTGTTGGAGTGTCTGCAGTTACGGGTGCTGTTTTAAAAGAAAATTCTTTTCCATTTTCGTCAGAATATTTATCACTGCCAGACACAATAATGAAGCTATATGATGTATTTGGTTCTAAGCTTGTTAATTCTACATAGTGAGTATATCTTGATGAGTTTCCTCTTTTATCTATAACTGGACTCTTTGAATCACCATTTTCAACAGGTATTACAGAACCTGTAGCTTTAGATTCTGTTGTCCAACTTATTGTTATGGAACTTGTTGTTATATTACTTATAATGACATTTTTTGGTTTGTTATCAGAGCCTGCTTTTGTAATTAACTGAACGACTTGGTATGTAGCAAAAACAAGCAATGGGAGACCAATAGCTAATGCAGCTATGATGATGAGATTCTTTCTCTTTTGGCTAGGTAATTGGGCTATTTCCATTAATAACTATAATACCTATTAATATGGTAGAAGACAATTGTTGGTACAGATTTAGTCTTTCTTTTCCTTTTGTATACCAGATACGAATCCACTTAATGCAGATACTGCAGAACCAATACTTTTTATTGGTTTGATAACACCTTCATTTACTTCATCTATTGTTCCTCTTACTGTAGATATTGTAGCTTGTACATCTGCGAGTATTAGGTCTACTTGTTTCATAGTACCTTCTAATCCTTGTATTATTTTTCTACTGTCTCCTACAGCATCTTTTGATTCTTTTAGTAGCATAGCTACATAGTAGAGGACTAAGCCTAACATTAGGGTTAGGAATCCAAATATTATCATCCAATATACTGCTGGTATTTCTGACATAGTATTTTAATTACTAAAATTAATTAAGAATTGTTTTACTGTTTCCACATTTACCATTTAAATCTCCTCCATAATGCCATATCAGGGAATTACAAGAAGTATCTTCTGGTTTAAACTTATTTATTCTTACGAAGTATCCATTTGATGGACTTATTGGGAAATCTAATCCATATTCTTTGTTATCAGTTACTTGTAATCCTTCATATTTACCTTTAGCAGTAGGCCACCATGATACATTGTCTGCTGTTAAACCACTAATTGTATTTATATTATCTATGAGAGATCTAGCAGTAAATGCTTTTGAATATCCATGAATTCCGACAAGATTCCATCCTGCAGAGAAATTTACAGGGATAGGTGATTCTAATTTATATCCTGACATACTAATTTTAGAAGAATAATTCATGAAAACTAAATATCCAACCCCAGGAACAATATTAAAATCATTCCCCTTAACACCATCTTCTCCATTCCCAATTATATTTGACCATTTTCCACCAGAGAAAGATGCAATATACCTTATACTCTTAGGATATTTTTTTAATATATCACCTGCTTTCAAAACACTCCCATCTTCTCCAAGAAGAACTTTATCGAAAGACACAATATTGATACCATCATCAAGGCTAGCTGTATACATTTCAGATGTTTTCTTCACATCTATTGTCAAAGCATTACTTGAAAGGATAAGATCTTCGTTTTCTGCAGGATTTTGATAGTCTTTTGGAACCTGATAACCATCAACTCCATCTCTATTATCATAAAGAAGGATTACATCATTTCCATCAACTTCTAATCCATTTTCAACTTCAACACCATCAACTGTAATATCAACAATTCCTTTCTCTGATGTGTAATAAAGGAAATCACCTGACAAAGAATTATTAGCTGTAGTTGTTTCTTCAGCATAGACACCATTTACAAGAGAACCTTTAAGAGATGTCTTATCTACACTTTTTGGTTCAACCTCGATGGTTTTTACATTAACTCCACTTTCAGAACAGGAAGATCCTTCAATACAAACATTACCAACTAAATATTCCTCCATCTTCCCTGCGGATTTCTCACCAATTTCAGCGACATTAATTAATGTACCAAAAATGGGGCCTTCTATTTCATTTCCTTCTTTGTCTTGGAACTTAATTGGAGAAACGACATTTATTTTTGTATTTGAAGTGTCACCAAAAACTGAGGTTACTTCAGTAGAAACTTCTACTTTCGGTACCTGCAATTTCCCTGCTCCAAGAACAACTCTTGTAGCTTTTGGTAAAACCTTCACACTTTTTGTCAAGACTTCATCTGCTCCACTCCATATATTTTTTGCAGTCTCAAGAAAACTCAAGACAGAATATTGAGCCAAACCTTTGATACTTGTTACTTGGTACTTTTCCGTTTTTGCATCGTAAGATAAGCTGCTATCATCACCGACAGTCAAATCTATTTTCCCAGTTGTTGCATCAGCACTAAAATTCACTTTCATTTGCATATCAACATCACTGAAAGCAATATTTTTTGTAATATTACTCAAGAAAGATGGAGATGATTTTTCGTCATCTGTTTTAGAACTACCACTAGCCTTTGCATTGATAACATATGTACTGACTTTAGAGGTAGAAGAGTCAGGAGATTCACTAGCATTAAAACCCAAAACATCTTGCAATATTTGATAAGAAGATTTTGATGTTGAACTTTCACTTGAAGTGTTTGAATTACCTGAATTCCCAATAAATCCTGTAGAGTTGTTATTAATAGAACTATTTGTACTATTCATTTCGACCCATGAAGAGAGAGCTTTACTATACATTGTCGGATTAGTAGTACTTAAACCAGGAGTATTCATCAAACGCATTAATTCTGTTACATTATTAGAAGAAACAGCATTATCAATAGCTTTTGTATATCCAACAACATTTTCATTCGTACTACTTGCAACGTTTGCAGTAGAAGAAAGCATATTCATCTGCCTCGCTTTCTCCGCCTCAATATCAACACTATTAACATACCTTTTAGCCTGTCTAACTGCTTGTTCTGATGCTCCAGAATTACCACTTGCTCTGTATTCCATTAATTCCGCAAATGTAGCACAACCATTCTCATTACAACCAGCAGAGCTTTTCTTTACAAAAACATTCTTTATCTTTTCAAAAATATTGTCCTCGTTTTTAACATTCTTTAACTCTTCTTCTGTAACACCTGCTATCTCAGGTGCTGGAGCATCCTCATAACCTAACCTTAACATCATAATCTTTGAATCACTGTAACTCTTGTATTGATATCCAACATACAAGAAATCATTATCCTTAACATACTTGTGCAAAGTACCATCCTCTTGCCTTACCATACTCTTGTCTACATACCACCCTCCATCAGAATTAGTAACACTAGACAACAATGTGGATTGAGCATCTGTATCAAATGATACTAATCTTGCAAAAACCAAAGCATCAACATTGTCATCTTCTCTGTAATTTTCACCCTCCTTTACAACACCAACTACACTTCCATATGCAGGATCAGGCTCTTCAATTGAATCTAAAACAGAAAAAGTCTTTGCTCCAAACTCGGTAGCAGTTGGATACTCATCTTCATCAACTACTTGCCTACTACTTTCCAATCCCCAACTCATCAAACCATCTCCCACTTTAAAATAGTACTTCTTCTCACTATCTAAATTCTTCAATGTAATATGGTGAGTGTAGTATTTTCCAGTTTCATTTACTTCAATATTTTCACAATCAAAATTATCTCCATTGACAGTAAAATCATCAGAGACACCATTTGCTGATTCTTCATTGAATTTGTTAACACATGAAGCTTGAGCATCTGAATAATCCCTGTCATCAAAAGCTTTCTTTGAAGATATCCAACCTAAAGGTCCTGGTAATACTGAATCAGAATCCTTAAAATATACAATACCTTTCATTGGAGAATCTGTAACCCAAGATACTGTAAATGAACTATCTGTAATATTTGAAATCCTTACATTGTAAGGTCTAAACACAATTGAAAGATACAATATATATCCACCATACAAAGCAAGACCAAGACCTGTAAAAAACAATATTATCTTTGCAATTCTTCTCAATACAATCTGTGTCTTGAAACTCATAATCACAACACTTTAAGTTATATATATACATATATCAAACAAAATAACGAGGAATATGTCAAATATGATGATATAATGAAGATATGAGGAAATTCTTTGTAAGACACAAATTAAGTGTAGATGACATTACACATCTTTCCGATTCGGACAGTGAAATTGTCATAGCTGAAAAAGTATTGAAAATAGAGGACCCTATTGAAGTAGAAACATATGAGAAGAGATATCTAGCACAAATAATTGATATCAAGAAAAATTCTGTAGAGGTGATGATACTTGAAGAACTCGGAGACAGAGAATCAGAATACATACCAAGTATAACAATAGTTCAATCCTTAAGTAATGATTCTAAATTTAATTTC
>JAAZOC010000080.1 GCA_012797935.1 Candidatus Microgenomates bacterium
AAATCGTACTTACTTGTGGCGTCGCCACTAACAATCTTTAAACTATCTGGCATTGCAGAGATATTGTTAATAATTTCTTTTTTGAGATTAACTACTTTGTTTAAATCTAACTCGATATACTTATAGCTGTATTCCTTGGCAAATATGAGTCCTCTTTGAGAATATCCAGAGGCTAATTCCAACACTTGATGTATTCCAGTATCTTCCAACAATTTATCTATCAATTTATACCTTGCTTCAAGTTCTACAGATAGAACATCGTTTGGGATATATGGCTTCACAAGAGTTTTCTTTTTAAGGTATGTCCATATCTCTGTTGCGTAGGGAATGTCTGTGAATATTCGAGGATATGATACTGTTATTGCTGTAGGGATAACACTTGTAAAATCATTACTTTCCATTTGTTGGTTATTATACACCATTCATAGATACATTAAGTGTACTTTTAAGTACCCATCATCAGGGTTTAAAAAGAAATACAGTGTAACCACATTTTTAAGTTCAAAGCTATCCAACACATCCCACCAATTTGAATATATTTTCTTTTTCACATAAAAATATCTTTGTCAAAGCTTTTAAAAAAGGGTACAATTTTTAAAGTTTTAAATATTACAAACTAAGTTAATCTGTCCATTATAATATGTACGAAGAACCAACCGAAGTTCCAAAAACTGGAATGGAGAAGACTTCATCTGTTCTAGCTTCTATAGGAAAATTCATATTCTCCTTTATAGAGACTATTGTCATAGCATTAGTTATATCTGTTGTCCTGTATTTATTCGTAATGACTCCACATGAAGTTGTTGGGAGATCTATGGATCCGACATATAAAGATGGGGAGTATTTAATGGCCAACAAAATACTCTATGATGTTTTAAGTCCCAAAAGAGGAGATGTTATTATTTTTAAATATTCTGAAACTCAGGACTTCATCAAGAGAATAATTGGCTTACCAGGAGAAACAGTAGGTCTTCAGGATGGGAGAATATATATTAACGGAAAAATTCTGGATGAAAGTGGATATCTTAACAATGCGATTTACACAAACGGAAGTGATTACCTACATGAAGGAGAAACCATTGCACTTGAAGATGATGAATATTTTGTCTGTGGAGATAACAGACCTCATAGTTCAGATTCAAGAACATTTGGTCCAATAACAAAAGATCAGATAAAAGCAAAAGCATGGCTGGTATATTTCCCGTTTTCTAATCTGAGATTTGCCACTCATGAAGATTATCAAGACTAGCTTTCACTTGTGAAACATGGTAAATTACTAACATGAAAATATTCGTAATTGCGAATCAGAAAGGCGGAGTAGGAAAAACAACAACTGCCATAAACCTTGGAGCAGCACTAGCTCACCTTGGAAAGAAAATTCTTCTAATAGATCTAGATCCACAATCAAATCTCTCCTCAGGAATAGGTTTCACTCAACAGTTTGACAAAGAAAGCTGGGATTCTACAGAAAAAGCTCCATACAAAAACATATATGATGTCCTTATTGGAAAAGAACCAATCTCCTCTGTATATGTAACTACATCTACAAAAAATCTTTTCTTAGTCCCTTCACATCTTTCACTTGCAGGATCTGAAATTGAAATGGTAAATATGCTTGCAAGAGAAACACTTTTAAAGAATGCAATGAGGAATGTAAAAGATTTTGACTATGTAATTATAGACTGTCCTCCATCACTTGGACTTTTAACAATAAATGCATTAACAACAGCAGATAAACTACTAATTCCAATTCAATGTGAATACTTTGCATTAGAAGGCCTTGGACAGCTTCTAGAAACAACAAAGATAATAAAAACAATAAATCCTCAGTTAACAATAGGAGGAATAATTTTAACTATGTTTGACAGCCGTACAAAGCTTTCTACAAGTGTAGTTGAAGATGTAAGAAAGTTTTTCAAAGATACTGCATTTGAGACAGTAGTACCAAGGAATGTAAGACTTTCTGAAGCACCTTCTCATGGTAAAACAATATTCCAGTATGATGACAAATCTACAGGTGCAAGAG
>JAAZOC010000081.1 GCA_012797935.1 Candidatus Microgenomates bacterium
TTCCAGCTGCAAGTAACTTACCTTGTTTGTCTGGTGCATTTAATGCCACTTTTAATCCTCTCCAAAGGAACAGTACCCATGAGATTATGATTATTGTTCCCCCAATTAACCCTAACTCTTCAAGTACTACAGCATATATTGAATCTGTGAAAGCAGTATTTTCTACAAGATATCCAAATCTTTGTCTTGATTGGCCAAAACCTTTGCCAAAGAGTCCTCCAGATCCAATTCCAATTAATATTTGTTGCATTTGATATCCTGATCCTTTTTTATCTGCTACATCTCCTGTTACTAAAAGGTTAAGAAATGTTTTTATTCTTTCTAATCTGTATGGTTCTAATATTCCAGCAAGTGCAGCAATTGGTACAAAAAGTATTACAACTGCAATTGATCCAAATGTATGTGTTTTGTCTTCTCCTGCCATCAGGAACATTGCAAACGAAGTTATACATATGATCATTGCTGTCCCAAGGTCTGGTTCTAGTAGTACAAGTATTGCTACTATTCCTAGAATGACGATGAAGCCAATCAAATTTTTTAAGAATCCTTCTTTTAATGCTGTTGATATGTTTGTGTATTTGTATTCCTGTTTTGCAAGCCAGCTTGAGAGGTAAAGTATTAATGCTAATTTGGCAAATTCTGCTGGTTGTATTTGTGGTAATGGTCCAATTGAGAACCATCTCTTAGAACCATTTGTTTCTTCTCCAAGAAAAAGGACTAAAGCTAAAAGTATTATTACTGCTATTAATAGTGGTAAGGAGAGTTTGAGTAATTTCTTGTAATCCCAGAAGTAAACAATTAATGTTGGGATTGATCCAATGACCAACCAGATTATTTGGAATTTCAAGAAGTAGAATTGGTCATTAAATACTTCATTTGCTTTGTATACACTGGCATCAAATATCATAATAGCTCCAAATATTGCCATTGCTATTGTAAAGAAAAGAATGAATTTGTCTGGTTTTAGATGTATTTTCTTGTCGGATTTTCTTTTTTGAGGGTCAGTGATATTTCGCATATATGAATACAAATATACAATATTGTGAGTTTTTAAGGAAGCAAAATATATGTGTATCTGGACTACAGGTGTGTATTCTAGTACAATTATTTTAATAAATTTATTAGGTAAGAGTTATGGATGAGACATTGAATAATAATGTAAATCCTAGTAATCCTAATTTGAATTCATCTCCAGATCCAAATCAAGTAGCAAAGGATATTCAGAACTTTGATTCTCAGTCTGTTCCTGAGGATTTAGATGTTCAGTGGACAAGGTGGAAATGTTTGGTCTGTGGTTATGTTTATGAGGGTGCAGGTGCACCTCGTGTTTGCCCAAAGTGTGGAAACGAAGATCCCGATAAATTTGATGATGCTGAATAGTTTCTATCCATAATTTTATAAATAGCAATTAGATTCTGCTATAATCACATAAAGTGTGGATCTTTTAATTGCGGAGGTGAAAGTTGGCTGAGCCAAAAGGTAGGTCATCGCAAGAAGGTGATGATGGTTGGTCGCATGAGACCTTCTGGGAAGGTGATCGAAGGGTGAGCTATGAAATTAAACCTGATAAATCTGGGGGTTTCTCGATTGCAGGAGCTCATGTTACCAATCAAAATGTCCCAAAAGGACAAGAAGGAAGGCATGAACCAGATCTTTAATTGAAAGGACCGCACCAAAAAGAAGGGGCAACTAGTTTTTATTGAGTTGCTCCTTCTAAATAAAATATGCAAGAGGGTTGAGAGTTGGTAGAAGCTCTCTATGCGAGTCCCTACCCTGTTAATTCAGGATGTGGCGATGTAGCATACTGGCGGTGCAAGTCCGACCTCTTGCTTCTTAATCTATGGAAAATGTAATTTGACTAATCTGCCGGAAGAGGGAATCGAACCCTCACTCTATTTCTAGAACGGGATTTTAAGTCCCGCGCGTCTGCCTGTTCCGCCATCCCGGCTTATGTGTTGCTATTTTAATCTAAATAGCACAAATTTTCAATTGTACTATTAGGTGACGATGGGACTCGAACCCATGGTAGTGGTTTTGCAGACCACGGCCTTAACCAACTTGGCTACGTCACCAATTAGTCCAATATCTTTTTTATGGATAATACTTCTAGTATGGTATCCATATTGTTATTTTTAATTGAACTACCGGTAATAATAGCAGTTTTATCAGATAAATCCAATTCTCCGTATGTATATATACATTCTATTGCTTTTGATATTGCTTCATCTCTATCGTCTGGAAGATCTTGTAGATAGAAAGTCTTTACTCCTCTGAAAAGATTGTTTTGTCTAATATCTTCTATAGAAGAACTTACTACATATACAGGCACATTAGGTCTGTGTCTTGTTATACTACCTACTGTTCTAGGAGAATCTGAAAGCACAGTAATGCTTTTTATATCTGTATTCTCAGAAAGGTAGCAAACATTTTTCGCTATAGCATCAATATATTCTCCAGCTCCTGTGCTCCCATATATTGGAGATGCTTGCATCACTTCTTCTGCACTTAGAGCTATCTTGTTCATATATTGTATAGCTTCTACTGGATGTTTTCCTGTTGAAGTTTCTGCTGAAAGCATAACTGCATCTGCTCCGTCCATTACTGCATTTGCAACATCTGAGACCTCTGCTCTTGTTGGTCTGATATTCTCTCTCATTGACTCAAGCATCTGTGTTGCAACTATAACTGGTTTACCTACAGATCTACATTTGTAGATCATTCTCTTTTGCATTATTGGAACTTGCTCTAAAGGTGTCTCAACTCCTAAATCTCCTCTAGCAATCATTATCGCATCACTTTCGCTTAAAATATCATCAAAGTTGTCCAAACCTTCTTGGTTCTCAATCTTTGAAATAATTTTTACTTTTGCATCTCCAAGTATTTCCTTAACTGCAAGTACATCATTTTTGTTTCGAGCAAATGACAAACATACATAGTCATAACCGATCTTTTTTGCATTGAGAATATCTTCTCTATCTTTTTCTGTTAATGTTGGGAATTTAAGATTTAATGCTGGAATATTTACAGTCTTTCCTGGTTTGAGAATACCTCCTTGTATTACATCACAAATGATATCTTGGTTTTCTATTTTCTTAACGACAACTTCTATATTGCCATCGTCAAGCAATATCTTACTGTTTACAACGACATTCTCATGTAAATTTGGATATGTAACATCGACACCATGTCCAGGTATAGGAGAAATTGTAAAGGTGTCTTTTACTTCTATTTCTCTTTCCAAACCCTTTACCCTTATTTTTGTTCCTTGTGTATCAAGAACCAAAGATATTCTTGGTGATATATTTCTAATTTGGTCTGCTACTCTCTTTAATTCATCATATTTAGCGAATGAAGCATTTATTCGAGCAAATGACATTCCGCTGTTATGCATTTTAGTAAGTATCTCATCACTCCATGATGATGGGCCAATAGTAGCAACAATCTTTGTTTTTGCGAGTTTATTCATATGAGCAGTTGTAATATATTAAGTATACAGGATATCGAAAATATTTTGTATTTTCGAAAAAGAAATAGTATTCTAGTTTATATATAAAGTTTTAGCAATATACAATGAAAGATGGAATTAAATCTTTTTTGGTGTATATATTAATCTCCTATGTTGTTCTGGATCTTTTTGAAGCTGGAATAAAAGTCCCTGAAAGTCCTTTATATTTGTTGGCTACATTGGCGGTTTTGGTTATTGCAATGCTAATGGCTTGTCCTCTCCTGAATTTTTTAACTATTAAGTGTCAGTTTTTGACATACTTTTTGATGAGTACTCTCCTACTGTTTGGTGCTTTGTATATGCTTAAATTGTTTATGGTTGATTTCTATATAGAGGAATTTGTTTTTGAGGGAATCGAATTTGGAAGTATTTTAATAAAGAATCTTGTATTTACACCACTAATCTCTATCGCTCTGTGCTCTGTAATCTTGTCTTTTACTACAGCAATATTTAGAGAGTTAGATGTTAAGTAGCATATATAGTATAATCAGATATGGAAAATAACATTATGCAAATATTACTTGTGGCTCAGATTGTTGTCTGTGCACTTTTAACAGTATCTGTTCTTTTACAGAACAGAGCTGAGGGTTTGGGAAAGATGTTTGGTGGTGGTGGTGAAGTATTTCGTACAAAGAGAGGTTTTGAAAAATTTCTTTTCTACTTTACAATATTCCTCATTTTTGTCCTTGTTGTATTGTCTTTGGTGATTTTAAAATATTCTTAGAAATATAATTTTCAAAGCATGACAAAGAAAACTATTCCTGCAGATGAATTGGAAAGTGCCTCAACAATGAAAAGTGTTTTGGAGGAAATTAGTCAAAACAAGAATTTGGTTAGAAAAGAGAAGAAGAGATTTTCACTAAGAGATTTTGTTTGGGATTATCCATTATATGTTTCAAAGATTTTTAAGATGTTTATTCCTTTGAGCTATATTGTTCTTTTCCTTTTGATTGGTGGACTTCTTTCTTTGTTTTTACAATCAAATGTTGTTGCAAAAGTTTTCAATGAGCAAAGAGATAAAAATAGTTATGTTGAAGGTTCTGTTGGAGCTATATCTTCCTTTAATCCGCTCTTCTTAACAAATAACTATGTAGACAGAGCTGTTGAGGAACTTGTCTTTGATAGATTTGTATACATAGATAAGGATGTGAATCCTGTTCCTGGTATTGCGAAGGAATGGACTGTTTCCGAAGATAGGCTGAAATATGATTTTACAATAGATACAAATAAGTATTGGCAAACAGGTGATAAGGTTACTGTTGATGATATTGTTTTTACTTTCCAGACAGCAATTTCCCTAAAAAGAGATTACAATTATGATAGTGTTGGTTCTGCTTTGACAGGTATGACAGTCGAAAATATTGATAATAGTCATGTCCGATTTGTATTGTCTGAGGTTACACCATCTTTTTGGGAGGCAATCTCAATCTCAGTTGTTCCAAAACTTAGGTTGGAGAATGTAAGCTTAGGCCAAATGCCATTTGATATGTTTGCAAAATACCCTATTGGTAGTGGTAAATTTATGGTTACTAGGACTGATCAAAATGCAGTTTTCTTGAAGGACAATGAATACGATGAATACAATCCAAAGATAAAAGAGATCACATTAAAGATATATCCTGATAGGGATAGTCTTGAAACTGCATATAGAATTGGAGCTTTAGATGCTGTCGGTGGTTGGGATAAAGAGCAATTTAGTTTTATGTCTGAATACAAGAATGTTAAGGAGTATTCAAAGAGAGAGAACTTTAGAATGAAAGCTATTTTTTTCAATACTAGGAAGGATTCTTTAAAGGGTAAGGATATTAGGATAGCGCTTACATATTTGTTAGATAGGGAATCTTTGTTGAATATTTCTAATGTTAATGGTTTCTTACTAAAAGGTGTTTACTCTGAAAACTCATGGGCTTTTAATAGTAATGTACAGTATTATTCATATGATCCTGAGAAGGCAAAGACATTGCTTTCATCTTTGGGTTATACAAAGAATAATGAGAGTGGATATTTTGAATCTAAGAATGGTGAATTTCTTACCTTCTCGTTGAGTTACTTTGATAGTCCAACGAATGAGAGATTGGTTGGTATATTAGTAGATTTGTTTAGTAAAGAAGGTATTGTCTTGAAAGCTGAGAAATTAAATTACAATCAAATTACACAGGAAATTATTGCTACTAGGGATTTTGAACTTCTTTTGTATGAAGTTGAATGTACTGTTGATCCTGATGAATATAATTTATGGCATTCTTTGAAGACAAACTATCCAGATCTTAATCTTTCAGGTTATAGCTATGAAAGAGTTGATATTCTTCTGGAGGATGCTAGAAAGAGTTTTGACAAGAATGTAAGAAAGAGTAAGTATGATTTGTTCCAGAAGTATTTAATAGCTGATGCCCCTGCCATATTCTTGTACAATCCGTCATTCATGTATTATGTTAAGAGTAATCTTGAAGGTATCGACATAGAGAATATTAAATACTCCTATGAAAGATTTCATAATATTGAGAATTGGTATTGGAAGTAACATATGCCAAGAGGGGGATTTGAACCCCCACCCTATTGCTAGGACTACGTTCTGAACGTAGCGTGTCTGCCATTTCACCACCCTGGCACAACACATTCTATCATAGCTTAACTTTTTGATGTTAAAGATATCTTTATCTTCTTACTCTCATCTTCAGATACTTCTTTCTTGCCATTATCGGGGTCAAATTTCTTGTATCCTTTTAAGAAATCTATCTTTGTTACTATTCTGTCCTCTTTCTTTTCTTCTATAACTTCTTTTACTTCCTCCTCCTTTTTCTCTTCTACTACTTCTTCCTTTTTCACTCCATTTAATTTCTCAAAAATAGTCAAAGTTCCATCCTTTTTAGGTGTGATCTTTTTCTCGAACTTTGCAATCTCCTTTTTCTCTTTCCTACCATTTGTTAGGCTGTGTATCACAAATGCAACAACTAATCCCAATACAAAAGATCCAGCTAAAAGTATTACTAAATCAGAATTACTTTTAAATGTACTTAGTAAATTGTTTGGATCTAAATCATTGAAACTAAAATGTATCTGATCAAATGAATATATTTCACCATTATTATTACTATTCCCATACTCAAAAGTCACAGACTCTGCTAAATTACCAGAATATCCATATTTCCGTGCATAACCAGTAAATGTATATATCCCATCTGACAAAGAGTCATTAATATTTATTGCCCAAGTACCATCCCCACCGATTGTGGTTTCTTTCGTCATAATACTACTATTTGAAGCTAGTATTAAAATTAACTCAGAATTTGCCAATCCTGTACCAGATATTTTCATTGTTCCTGCTTCCTGTGTTGGAGAATTGATAATTGGTGCTCTTGGCAAAATAATAATCTCTTCTTCTAAAATTTGAGTTGCACCTGTGTTATCTACAAATTTAAAAGAAAGAGAATGCTCACCAATTCCCAATGCTGGGAATGTATATGGACTTTTTATTTCTTGATAACTTTGTTTATCTATTTCTAATTGAACTCCAGCTTTGTTAGTAGAAGGATCCTTGAAAGTAATTATCAAACTAGGATTATCTGTTTGTGCTGGAAGTGTTAGAGAAAGCTGGTTTAGAAAAGAGTCTTTTCTAGCTTCTTCCTGAGCATCTAAAGCTGTATCAGCTGTTGTAGTACTCTGTTGTGTACTACCTAGTACATCCGAAACAGGAATCTCCTCTGCAAATGTAAAAGAAGTTGAAAGTACAAATATGAATATTGCTAATATGGAAGTTTTAAATTTCGAATTCATAACTAGGCAGTTAAATTTAAATTTACTCTTCAAGTATTTTATCAGTGAAAAGAATTCCTTCCAAGTGATCATTCTCATGCTGTATGCTAATTGCATTTAGATCTTCATACTTCTTAGTTTTTCTATTACCATACCTATCTATATACTTCACTTTTACTCTGTAATTTCTCTCCACCTTACCTTCTCTATTTGGGATACTGAGGCAAGCTTCTGCTATTGCTTTCTTCTTAAAACCAACAGGTTCAACGATTGGATTTATGAATAGCTCCCATTTGTCTGTGTCATAATTAAGTATATAAAAGACTCTCTTTAATATTCCAACTTGAGGTGATGCTAAACCACCAGCAGGTTCTTCACTTTCTATTGCTGTCTGCAAAAGATCGTCAAGAAATTGTTGGAATTCTTTGTTCTTCAGTTCTTTTTCTTGGACAGAAGTACTCTTCTCTCTGAGAATCTTCTCTTCTTTTGGATCTTCAATTGTCAAAATTTTCATTCCTTTTGTCATATGTAAGTATATCATATTGTTCTTTCTATATATTGCTTTTCAATATTGTATGTAAAAGTTAAAAATTTTCTGATATTATGACTCCTATGTCGAAATATATAGAGATTGATGATCTAAAAAGGATATACAAGCCAAGCAAAAATGTTTCAGTAAAAGCTTTGGATGGTGTTTCGTTTTCAGTTGATGAGGGTTCATTCATATCTATAGTTGGAAGTTCTGGATCAGGCAAATCAACATTCCTAAATGTTCTAGGTGGGTTGGATTGGGATTATTCAGGAAAAATAGTAATTGATGGAAAAGATATCAGAGATTACAATCAAAACTATTACAGGAGATATGTAGTTGGAACAATCTTCCAACAGTTCTATTTAATTCCTTCACTTACAGTTGAGGAGAATATTTTACTTCCTCTAAAATTTCAGAGAAATATTAAACAGGTAAATGTAAAAGAAAGATTGGAATATCTACTTGAAAAAACAGGTCTTACTAACAGAAGAAAACACTATCCTAAGGAACTTTCCGGCGGACAGGCTCAGAGAGTTGCAATAGCTAGGGCACTAATTGATTCCCCTAAAATAATCTTAGCAGATGAGCCAACAGGTAATCTTGATAGTCATACAGGAGAGGCAATTTTAGATCTTCTTAAATCTTTAAATAAGAGTGAGGGTATTACAATGATATTAGTAACACATGATGGCAAGATATCTAAAGAAACAGAAAAGACAATAACATTAGTAGATGGAAAAAATGTTTAAATATGCATTAGATCTTGTTCTAAGAAGAA
>JAAZOC010000082.1 GCA_012797935.1 Candidatus Microgenomates bacterium
AACCTTCTGCATCAAAGAAAATAATGTCTAATGGAATGTACATGTCTTTCATCCAAAAACTAGAAGTAACCGATTCGTCGAATACAAATAACATCCCATCGTAATCTCCTAAGTATTGCCTATTTGATAATCCTGCTCTTCTTGATGCCTCTGTATCTGCTACATCAACATTAACCTTTATTTTTTTACCTTCAGAAGTATAGAGCTCAACATAATTTACAACTTCTTTCGATCCATCTTCCTCTTTTTTGGTTTGGTCTTCATTTTGCTCAATATTTTGTCCTTCTTTATCTACTATCTTTATATCAAAGATGTTAAATCTATCTTGTATGAGAAGAAATATAGCTACCAAAATTCCAATGTATATTAAAAGTTTGAACTGACTATTCATATGTATAATATATAAACATTGACTACTAAATGCAATTGATATAAGCTTAAATCCTGTAATATCAAACCTCGAAATACATAATGCAAACTTTTAAAAAGTATTTACACCCTTTATACAAGGACTTAGCAGAGGTTGCTGATTTCTCAAACATAAAAGCACAAAGTACCTTAGAGGAAGAAGAATATCCACATTTAGAAAAAGTAACCAATATCAATCTGAGATCATTAAAATTTCTTTTACCAAAGCTAGATAGACTTGAAAAGGAGTTAGAGGAGCAAGTATTTCTCATAGACAGTGAAAGTGATATAGATGAGAGGAAGGATGCAAAGAGTATCTACAACAAAATAATGGTAGAGATAGAAATATTAGTAAACAGAATCAATAACGAATTAGTTGGTCTAGATTCACCCTACTTTGGGAAAATAATATTTCAACCATATGATAGTCCTTCTAGAAAACCACTCTCTATGTATATTGGTAAATTTGCACTCTTAGATGAAGAAACACATATTCCACTAATTACAGATTGGAGGGCCCCTATTGCCAATCTTTACTATCAAAATTCTGGTCCCAAAAATGAGGTCTCTTTTACAGCTCCGGTAGGAGAAAGAAAGGGAGACCTGAAACAAAAGAGGCAATTTCAAATATCTAGAGCAAGAATAGCCGGTATATATGATGCTAAGACAGGAAATGTAGCTGCAGATGAGTTCCTTCTTTCGCAATTAAATCACAGGTTAGGCAAAAAGCTCCAGGACATTGTTTCAACAATCCAGGCTCAACAAAATGAAATCATTAGAGATGAAATACATAAACCAGTTTTAATACAGGGAGTTGCAGGTAGTGGTAAAACAACAATATTGCTCCATCGTCTTGCATACCTTTTCTACACATACAAGCAAGAAATTAGCCAAAGTAATACATTGATAATTGCACCTAATCAGATGTTCATAGACTATGTGTCAGATGTGCTACCAAGTCTGGGAATACACAATGTAGATTCTCAAACATATCTTTTCTGGGGAAAGAAAGTTTTAGGCTGGGATAAATACTATACACTCTCCCAAGAAAAAGAAGACTTAAATATTAAAGAATTTAAGGGGAGTTTAAAATTCATAAATGTGCTTGATGAATATATTAGTCTTTTTGAAGAAAAGCTCTTGGAAAATATTCCATATTCTAGAAAGGACATAATCGCAAGAAGATACAGAGAATTAAAAGAAGAATTTAAGAATATTGATATGAGTGAAAGGATTGAATTAGCAGTTGATTATGCTTTTGCACAGAAGCAATTTAAAAGGACATATACAGGAGAAGTTAATGATACATATGAATTTGATATAGAGAAAAGAAAAGAGATATTAAACTATGTAAAATCAAATTGTAGTATCTACACTCTTTACAAGAATCTTTTCAAAAGTGGTTTGGTTTCAAAAGATACTGCAGAATATTCTCTTAAAGGGTTAGATCAGAAAGGTAGATTAAGAAAATACAGAAGTGAAGACCTTGGAGCTATGGTGTATTTGTATCAAAGAATATTTGGTAAGAAAGAAATGGAAAGAGATTATATTGTAATTGATGAGGCTCAAGATATGAGTTTTGTACAGCTTGCAACATTAATTAAAGTTGCAAAGAATGGGAATATAACAATAGCTGGTGATTTAGCACAATCAATAATACCTCCATTCTACATACAAGATTGGAGTAATCTAATAGAATTAATAAAAGATATTACCTCAAAAGATACTACTTACTACCAGTTGTTTAGGTGTTACAGAACTACGGTTGAAATAGTTGAGTATGCGAATAGGATATTTAAAGATAAATTTCCGAAATCATACAAACTTCCAGAGGCAGTTTTAAGACATGGTGATGAGGTAAAGGTTTTAGAATATGATTCAGAGATAGCTATTATGAAGAAGGAGGATTTAAGAGAGTTGTTGTTTTTGATAAAAAAGGAATTTGAGAATGGAGCAGTTACTTGTGCTCTTCTTTGTAGAGATAAAGACCATGCAGATAGGCTTTACAAAGTATTTAAAGATTATGGAGATATCTTAAATAGAGAAGTTATTAGTTATGAAGAAAATGATTACCATAGTGGTTTGTTAATACTTCCCATAGAGAATGCTAAAGGGTTGGAATTTGATACAGTAATATTTGCTGATTTGAATTCTTCTTACTATAGCGATGAATTACTAGATATCAAACTTTTGTATGTTGGAATAACTAGGGCATTACATAGGGTTATGATAGTTACGAAAAAAGGTGATGATATTGTGAAGTACCTTAAATAGGTCATTTCTTAGCTCTTGACTACCCGATAATATATGTATACGATACTAGATAACAGAGGGCTGTGATGTATGATCTCAACTGGTCGCCCAATGATCATAAGGAGCCAATGGCGAAACCGATCTGTAAGTTCATTAACTTACGGGTTGGTAACATTTTCAATCCAAATAATATATTTAATTTATATATCTATTTTCCATGAAGAAACTATTAATAAGTTTCCTTGTACTTGGTCTTACTTCAATATCTGCAATAGGAGCTACTACTGCATATTTTAGTGACACAGAAATAAGTTCTGCTAATACATTTACAGCAGGAACATTGGATCTACAAGTAGATAATCAAAACAGTGTAGTCAAATCATTTACTGTAGAAGGAATGAAACCAGGCGATAGCTATGGAAGAAAATATTTTAGATTAAAAAATACAGGGACACTTCCTGGAGTACCAAAGATTTGTTTAACAAATGTACAAAATATTGAAAGCACTGGAATTACAGAATATGAGAGTGATGGAGTACCGGGAGAGCTAGGTGCAAATATGGAGTTGATTGTTGATACAAATGGTTACTGGTTAATGACCTCCGGACAAAAATTCAATACATTCATAGATAGATGTTGGACACCAAGTAATCCAGCTGATGCTGAGTTTGCTGCCTCTGGTTCAGATGTACTCGACCCAAACGAGGAAATGATCTTTGGGATAGCATTAAACTTACCAACATCTACAGGCAACTCGATACAAGGAGATTCATTACTTTTCGATCTAGAATTTACACTTACACAGCAATAATAAAGCTATTAATTATTTAAATTATTATTTTATTTAATTTATGAGAAAACTTTTACTAAGTATTCTCACACTGGGAGTAGTCTCTGTAGCGGCACTAGGTGCAACCAGAGCTTACTTCAGTGATACAGAGGAGATACTAGGAAATACAATAACAACAGGTTCTGTTGATATTGAAATTTATGGGAATAGTGTTGTAGAACAACCATTTACACTGGTAAATATACTTCCAGGTGTTCCAACTGCATGGCAAGAGCTAAAAATTAAGAATATCGGTAGCTCCGCTGTTGTTAACACAATGTTGGCACAAAGAACAGGTGGAAGTAGTCTTCTATGGAACAATATGGATGTAGAGGTTAGAGTTAATAGTACATCTGGTCTCGTTGTATACACAGGAAATCTTCCTGATTTCAACAGGGAATCAAGTGTACAATTACCTGCCGCTACTGAGCATAAGTACTTCATGAAGTTTACACTTGATCCTGCATTTACAACACAGGGTCTTTCTACAGAATTTAAGATTATCGTAATCGGTAATCAAGTTCATTAGGTATTAACTCTTACTCCCACTAAACCTCTTGGTGGGAGAAATGAGAAAATAATTAATGTAGAAAAATAACAAATGAAAATAATAAAAATAATACTAAAAGTAATATACAACCTACTCTTTGCCCTACTCTTACTCTCTGCTACATTTGTATTCCTTACTACCTTTAACCTAATCCCTGGATACAATTTCTACATTGTAATGTCTGGCTCTATGGAACCAGCAATACACACAGGAAGCATCACTGCTGTACACGAAGAATCAGACTACAACATACAAGATGTAATTACTGTAAAAATGAAAAATGACCCATCTCAAACATACACTCACCGTATCGTCGAAAAACTAGAAGAAGATACAGTATCCTTTAAAACAAAAGGAGATGCCAACGAATCACAAGATCCCGACATTGCTCAAAAAGATCAAGTACTTGGTAAAGTCATATTCTCAATACCTGTAATTGGGTATCTTGCTAACTTTGCAAAACAACCAACAGGCTTCATCCTCATGGTCATAGTACCAAGCATCATAATTGCAGCATCCGAATTAAATGTAATGAAAGATGAATTTCAAAAAATAATATCAAAATCTAAACAAAACAAAAAAGATGAAATTTAAAACAGTAATAACCACAATTATTACTCTCTTCATTCTTCCTCCACTTACATATGCAGTATTTTTTGACAAACACACATCACCAAACAATACATTCTCAGCAACAACACTAGATTCTGAAATTAATACAACATTAAAACAAGAAACAAAGTTAGAATTACTTCCAGACAAAGAAATCACATACTCATTCTCATTAACAAACATTGGGGAACTAAATACATATAACAGCATAGAAATTGTAAAAATCACGGATGAGAAATTTGCATCAAAAATTTTTTCAACAGTAGTACTGGATGAGATAGATACAATTTACAAAGGACCATTAAATGAAATGAACATAGAGAACTATGTAAAACAAAACAAAAAAGATACAAACAAATTAACTTTTACATTCACAATAACCGAAAAAGACTATGATTCAACAGCTGGACAACAGCTAGAATTTGTAATTGCAAACAATGCAAGACAATTTGAGAAGGTATCTGACACTGGTTTTTACGACAAAGAATCTGTACAAATTGTCCTTGAAAACACAAAAGTACCACCACTCATAATCCCATTTCCAATTGTTAAAACAGAAAGTGTAAATATATTTGAAGAGATACTAAATAATGAATAACAAAAATTTTCTTAAAATCTTTCTGTCTGTTTTCTTCATACTACTTTCACCATCTTTAATACTCGCTGCTGATTTAGAAATAACCTGCTACAAAGATCAAAAGCCAGTGATCGTTAAAAACACAAACCCTCTTTTTTCATTAGATACATTCCTACCAGGTAATACAGAAAAGAAAGAAATATATATTAACAACACAGACAATGAGAATCCATGCAAAATATATATTTCTGGAAGTGGTAAATCTTCAAAATTGGGAGACAAAATAATAGTTGAGATATCTGATTCAATATACAATGGTAATCTTTCAAAATTTGTTTCTACAAAGAAAATACAAATTGCAGATTTGAAACCAGAAACCAATATTACTAGAACATTCTCTTTGTATTTAGAAGAAGATACTGGAAACGATCTAATGAACAAAAGCATATCCTTTGATATCGTAATTGATTCAGAATGGGGAGCATCTTCAACATCCGACACAGCAGATGTTGAAGGTATAGAAGATACAAGTTTTACTAACAAAATTGCTGAGAAAGCACTAGAAGTACTTGGAATTGGTGGAGGAGACAATTTAATTGATACCTCAACTCCTTCTTCACAAGATTCTTCAGTACTCGGAGACAATACTGAAAACACATGTACTACAAAAACGCTTTGGTGGATACCATTGATTGTTCAGCTTTTCTTAACCACACTACTCATGTACATAAAAAGCTCATTCCTTGACAAATCATTTGTAAGAATTGGAATATCAATAATCCTTGCAGTAATATCATATTTTGCAATTGAAAAAATTGGTTGTGGTTGTAATGTAGTGTGGTTCTGTACATACCATTGGATATTGAATGTTTTAATTGGAACACTACCAATCTTTAGAACAAATACAAGAGAGGAATATCCTTCTGGTTTGTAAAAGCATTGATATACAGGTATAATCACAACATTATGAAAATATTTTTTCTACTAATTACAATATTAAATATGGTTCTAGTATATGCTTCCAATGTAGAAGAAACATATCCTGTAGATGATACTCAAGATATTCTTTCTACAGGGATATCAGATCCTACATATATTGCCAACATAAAGTAAAACTTTGCCATACTCCGTCCTTTAAGTTACAATGAACAATGCTCAAAAAGAAAATTGCCCGAATAATTTCAGAAGTATTTAATGGGTTCTTAACAATGATATTAACACCATTAATATCAATACTACTTTCTCCACTTGATTTTCAAAGAAAAGCAGCTTTAGGAATAATATATGTACTAATTCCTCTGCTTCCATATCTGCTACTAAGGAAATTAGGCCTAGTATCTGACTACGAATTTTCAAAAAGGAAAGAGAGGCCTGTATACTTTTTTACACTTTCAATACTCTTTGGTTTAACATATCTCTTCGTTAATACATTAGGAAATGAAATTCTTTCAACAATATCATTAAACATCTTTCTAGTATCAACAGTAATATCATTTATTACATTACTCTGGAAAATATCTGGCCATATGACATATTCAACATTGCTTTTTGTAACAGTAATTTTTCTTGTTGATTCACCATACCTTCTTTTGCTTTTTCTCTTTACTCCTTTTATTGCCTGGTCAAGAATAGTTTTAGGTAAACATACTCTTACACAAACTATGCTTGGAACATTAATAACTCTGTTTCTTTCCATTCTCATTTACTGGGGTTTCTGATAGAATACAACCATTATGAATCTGACAATAACTGAGTTAAAAGACAAATTACTCAAGAAAGAGATCTCTGCTCTAGAAATAGTTACTTACTATCTAAAAAGGATAGATGATTTAGATTCAAAACTTAATTCTTTCATAACTGTTAACAATGAATTAGCAATCTCAAAAGCTAAAGAATTTGATAACAATTTTGAAAAATACAAAGACAAAAAACTTTCTGGTATCCCAATATCTGTCAAAGATGTTTTTTCTACTAAAGATATACTAACAACATGTGCTTCACATGTCCTTGATGGATATATGCCGGTATATAATGCAACAGTTATACAAAAGATTTTAGATGAAGAAGCAATTCTTTTAGGTAAAACAAATCAAGATCAGTTTTGTCACGGATCTGGAACTGCTACATCATATTATGGACCTTCTAGAAACCCATGGAACTTAGAAACTTTGCCAGGAGGATCAAGTGGTGGATCTGCTTCTGCATTAGCCGCAGATCTAACTACAGGAACTCTAGGGACAGAAACTGCAGGCTCCATTAGATTACCTTCGTCATGGTGTGGACTTGTTGGTATAAAGCCAACATATGGAAGAGTATCAAGGTATGGTGTACTAGCAATGGGATCATCACTGGATTGTCCAGGACCAATTGTTAAAAGTGTTGAAGATGGTGCATATTTGCTTTCCATCATTGCAGGATATGATTCAAATGACTTCACATCTTCTAAATTACCAGTACCTGACTACTACAAGGAATTAGATGCAGAATCTGTTAAAAACATGAAAGTTGCTCTGCCAAAAGAATTCCTTGAATTACAACTAGAAGATGGAGTAAGGAAAAATTTTGAAAAGAGTATTCAAATTCTAAAAGACAAAGGAGTAACAATCGAAGAGGTTTCCATTATGGATCCAAAATTTGGTATTGCTGTTTACACAATCACATGTAGAAGTGAAGTATCATCAAATCTTGCAAGATATGATGGTACAAGATTTGGATTAGAAGGAAGTAAGAATGGAACAATAAAAGAACTTTACGAGTCAACTAGAGGAGAAGGATTTGGTGCAGAAGCAAAGAGAAGAGTAATGACAGGAACATTCTCTCTTTCTGCTGGATATGCAGATGAATATTTCAGAAAATCAGAACAGGTGAGACAGTTAATTAAAGAAGATTTGGATAGAATACTTTCGAAATACGATGCAATTATTGCACCTACTACACCATCAATAGCACTAACAGACAAAGATGCAGAGAATCCACTTTTTGGAGAAATTGCAGATGTACTTGCAGAAGGAAGTTCTGAAGCAGGTCTTCCTGGTATAACTATTCCTTCTGGACTTTCAGAAAATATGCCAACAGGAGTACAGTTCATTGGTAAGCATTTTGGAGAACAAACAATACTAAATCTAGCATTTGCATTAGAAAAAGAATTAGGAAGGTTGATACTAGATACAAGTAAGATATAATTAAGGAATGAAAATTTTGAAACTGCTTTCCATATTTGGAATATTCCTAGGTCTCTCTTTAATTGCATTTTCCTTGTACTTCACATTTCTACCCCTAAAAGAAACTTCTCCTTCAACAACACAATCACAAAGCAACAAAATTACAGAGCCAGAAAGCACACAACAAAAAGAACCCGTTATTGAAGATGTTAAACAAGAAGAGCTTAAAGAATCAGGATGGATTCCAAACTGGTCATTCGACACTGGAATTACAAGTGTAAGAAAAAATATAAAAATACTTGATGAAGTAAACCCTGTCTTGTATTCAATTAACAATGACGGATCTCTAAGTAAAAGAACCATACCTTCTACAAGTATCAAAGAGTTAAATAGTCTAGCAAAAGATAACGAT
>JAAZOC010000083.1 GCA_012797935.1 Candidatus Microgenomates bacterium
ACATCCGCATCAGCCATAATTGCGATTGAAAATGCCAACCTAACCTGCATTCCAGAAGAATAGTTTTTTAAAGGAGCATCCATAAACTTCTCTAATTCTGCAAAATCAACAATTTCTTGATACTTCTCCTTAAGAACACTCTTCTTCATACCTAAGATTACACCATTAAGAAAAACATTCTCTCGACCACTAAGCTCAGGATTAAAACCAACACCCAACTCCAAAAAAGGAACCATCTTACCATTAACCTTAACCTTTCCACTTGTAGGTTCATATATACCAGCCATAATCTTCAACAATGTAGATTTCCCACAACCATTTCTACCCATAATGCCAACAAATTCCCCTGGATAGATTTCCATATCAATATCCTTCAAAACCTCATATTGCTCACCAGATCTTTTAAATATCCTCATTGGATTAGAAGCAAACTCTACAAAAGTATTATGCTTCTCATGAGGAAGAAAAAATGACTTCTTTACATTCTTTAATTGTACAATTGGTTTTACTTCTTCCATTAAAAATATTCAGCAATTTTAGAAACTTTTCTTCTAAAGAACATATTACCTAGGAAAAGAACTAAGCAACAGAAAAGAAATACAACACCCAACTGCAAGAAATCTTCAACACGAATACCATCACCAGCAATCAAACCTTTTCTCGCATATGTAACAATCAAAGTTAAAGGATTGAACTTAATAATTCTTTGTAAATTCTCAGGAAGCATCTCCAATGTATAGTAAACAGGTGTCGCCCAAAAAATCAACTGAAGAAAAACCTCAACCAAATTATGAATATCCCTTAGCTTAATAAATATAATGCTTGAGAATAAGCTAATACCCAAAGTTAGTACAAAAATACTAAGAATAGCTAAGAAGAACAGAAAGAAACCTTCTACAGTAACATGTATTGGAGTAAAAAAACTGAAAATACAAAAAACTATCATATTAAAAAGGAAATCAAACAAAGCAATGGTTACACCACTATATACAACTACTTCTCTTGGGAATCTAATCTTCAATATAATTCCAGCTTTTGTCATTAGAGAATCCATACCCATCATAACTGCTTCACTAAACATATTCATAATGATGATCCCTAAAAGCAAACCCATTTTGTAATCAGGTGGTTGCTTAAAAATATTTGACCATATGACATAAATAACAGAAAACATTGCCAATGGTTTCAAAATAATCCAAACAAGACCAAGATATGAATTCTTGTACCTTAATTTGAAATCTGTAGAGATGAACTGCCAAAGAAGTTCTAAGTAGTTAAACATAATTCTCGATTATATTGATTCCTAATTTAAATCGCAAATTGATTCTTGATATATTCAATATAAATATAATATCATCTTCTTCAAATGACAACCTCAAAAAATATGCACATACTCCTAATTGCTGGTACAAGACCAAATTTCATAAAAATATCTCCACTCATTAAAGAGTTTAACAAACACAAAAACATATCATATACACTCATACACACAGGCCAACACTACGACCTACAACTCTCTGATATATTCTTCAAACAACTAAACATACCTCAACCAAATATCAAACTTAATACACAAGGAGAAACAAGAGACATATATATACAAAAACTAAAAGAAGACATTAAGGAAAATATCTCTAAACAAAAATACGACCTAACAATTGTAGTTGGAGATGTTAACTCTACACTTGCAGGAGCTCTTGCATCAAAAGAACTGAACATACCAGTAGCTCATATAGAATCAGGCCTAAGAAGCTTCGATATGGATATGCCAGAAGAACTAAACAGAATACAAACAGACAAAATATCTTCATTCCTCTTTACTACCGAACCACAAGCAAAACAAAATCTTTTAAAAGAGGGCATTGATATCAAGAAAATAGTACCTGTCGGGAATATAATGATAGATAGCCTACTGAACAATATTCAAAATATAGATAATTCAAATATTCTAAAAGAACTCAATATCAAACCAAAACAATACATACTCTCTACAATACACAGACAATCAAACACAGATAACAAAGAAGCACTGAAACAAATACTTACAACATTAATACAAATATCAGAAAAACACACAGTAGTTCTACCTCTACACCCAAGAACAGAAAAAGCATTAGAAAATTTTAACCTCAAAGAATTAATACAAAACAAAAACATAATCATCACCAAACCACTCGGATACTTTGAATTTCTCAAACTAATTAAAGAAACTATCTGTGTAATATCAGATTCAGGAGGAGTACAAGAGGAAACTACAATACTAAACATCCCATGCCTAACAATGAGAGAAAATACAGAAAGACCAATAACCACAGAAAAAGGAACAAGCATACTAGTAGACAATGATTACAAAGCAATACCAAAATATATAGATCAAATAGACAGTAACAAATGGAAACATGCAGTAACAATACCACTCTGGGACGGCAAGACAGCAGAGAGAATTACACAATATATACAAACACTCTAAGATATTCCTTTCTTAATTAAGAATATGCTACTATATCAATAGTAAATTAATCTGCCCATAAATATGAAAATATACAAATATTTTCTCTCTTTACTTTTTGTCCCTTTAGTATTTGCTCTCTTCACAACGAAAACAAATGCAGCTGAATTTCATTTCAAATCATACACATTAAAACAAGACGAAACTGTAAAAGATGATGTATATGCATTTGGAGATTCTGTAAAAATAGATGGTGTCATAGATGGAGATCTCATTGTTTTAGCAAGCAATGTGCAGATTAATGGTACTGTAACAGGAGATGTCTACCTACTAGGATCTACAGCAACAGTGGATGCAAATATATATGGTAATACAATAATACTTGCCAATAACACTTCACTCAAAGGAATACTAGCACAAAATGTATACATGGTAACAACATATGCTAACTATGATGCGCAAGCAGGAAAAGATGTGTTTTCAGTATCAGCAGAGAACAATTTTAAAGGATCAATTGGGGACGATTTAAGAGCATACAGTATGAGATCAGCAATTGATTCTACTGTTAACGGTGATTTAATACTTCTAGGAGAAGAATATACCGTAAGTGAGGAGAAGATCTCAAACAACATATATTACAACTCTACACTTAATACAATCGCTAGAGAACAAGGTGTTGATTTGGACAATGGTATAAAAATAGATACTTCAGTTGTTGAGAAATCACTAAAAAACAACTGGAGCTTCATATCATTAAAAGCAATTGTAAGCTTTATAGGATTTGCATTGGTTGGCCTAATACTCATAACTCTAACTCCTGTTAAAAATGTTGAATTACAGAAAAAGATAACTGGCTCTATTGATGAATTTCTAAAAAGCTTGGTTATGGGTTTTGCTGTATTTCTCTTACTTCCATTCCCACTTTTCATATTAATGATAACTATTGTTGGATTCCCTGCAGCTATGCTTGTAGCAGGAATACTCTTCTTTGCATTGTACTTTGGAAGAGTATGGGTAGAGCTTTCACTTGGTAAAGAAATTCTTGAACTATTCGGTATGAGAGGATACAGACCATATAGATCATTCTTAGTAGGAAGAGTATTAACAGTTGGTATGAATTTTATTCCAGTTGTAACAATTTTCTACAATACAATAATCTCTTTAGTAGCACTTGGAGCTTTGATTAGAATGAAAAAAGGATACTACACAATCGCACAAAGACAAGCTAAAGAATATTCCAAGAAGAGTAAAAAGATAACTAAGAAGTAACAAAAAAGAGGAGGTATACCCTCCTCTTTTCAAATACAAAATATTTCAATTACTTGTTTAGCATCTCATTGATTGTTTCTTCAAATGTCTCATATGGATAAGCACCAGCTATCAATTTACCAGTAACCTTACCATCAGCACCTATTACTCCAATTACAAAACCTGGAGTTCCAGAAATACCAGCATTACTTCCCTCTGTTCTGTCTGCATTCATCTCTTCTACAATTGAAGAATCTTTCATACAGCTATCATATTTACCACCATCAACACCTAATCCTGTTGCTACCTTCTTAACAGCAGATTCTGAAGTCAAGAAGAATGCATCCTTGTGGAAACTTGCATAAGCATCATTACCAGCTAAATTAAACACACAAACTGCTGCATGTGCAGTAGTAAACCCTATCTGTCCCTCACTACTCAATGGGAATTCTTTGAATACATAAACAATCTTTCCTGTATCGATGAAGTTAGTCTTGATACTTGGATATGTTTCTTTAGCATGTCTCTGACAATATCCACACTGGTAATCACTAAAATCAATAACTGCAACTTTAGCAGTATCCTTGTTGCCAAGATATGGATCATCTCCCAAATATGCAACTACATCACCAGCAGTATCACTACTACCACTGTCATCAGTAACAGTTCCTTTAGTTCCAGCATCTGCAGTATTAACATTCTGATTCTTGTTAATGAAATATATTACAGAAGCAATTATGATACCTGCTAAAACAATAGCTATTGGAATACCCAATGTATCAAGGTTAACTACTACTTCATTTTTCTTTTCTTTCTCTGCCATATTATTTTTCTTAAATATTAAATACTTGAGCAATCGAATATTATACCTCGAATAGACACACTTCGTAAAACAGAATATAATGACTAATGGGCAATATGGAAAAAGAAACACTCACATTCAAAGATATTGTATTTTTCATTCTCTTTTTACTCCTACTAGCAATACCTGTCTACCTCGCATACCAAATGCTCATACCTACACAACAGCCAGAGCCAGAACAAAAACAGCAAGAACAAACTCAAGATGAAACGAATGCTCAACCTGAAGAAGAACCATATGATGGACCTCATTACGAAGAAATCTTCAAAAATATCGAAGGACAAATGGCATATATTGCTGTACCAACTAATATCAAAGAAGAAAACAAACCAAGTATTGTTGTATACAGTCACGGTTCCAATACTACTGTAACATCAGATACTGATGATGAATTCATACAAGATTTGCAGAAATATGGAGAGCTATATACAAAATCAAATATGATCTTTGCAGCATCAAATCAACATGGTGCGAACTGGGGAAGTACAACTGCAATCAATGATACAAAGAATATGATTAATTGGATTATCAGTAATTACAAAACATCTGAGAAAATATACCTTCTAGGTTTCAGTATGGGAGGTCTTCCAACAATGAACTTTGCAACTACATATCCAGAGAATATACTAAAAATAGCATTGTTAGCCCCAACATCAAAATCAAATGAATGGAACAAAGCAAGAATAGAGAAGTTAGCAAATATTGATATTCAAATATGGCATGGGACATCTGATGTAAATGTACCATACTATCTTTCCACTACTTTGGTCAGTAAGTTCAAATCTCTTGGAGGAGATATACAACTAATAACACTAAATGGTAAAACACATTGGGATTTAGATACAGAATATATGCAGGAAATATTAGATTACTTCCTTGCCAATTAAAATGTTCAATAAACTATCCATTTCGTCTTTGTTCACATTTTTCCTATGCTCCCCTTCTTCAAATATTGGAGTGTCCTCATATACTGGTTTTATATGTATATGGTAATGAAATATTGTTTGTCCTGCTCTAATTCCATTATTTTGGTTTAATACTATACCATCAGGAGAAAGTTTCTCTTTCAACCTTATAGCTAATTTCTTAGCAACAACATTTATCTTACAAAGCAAATCCTCTGGTATATCATAAATATTCTCAAAATGCTTCTTTGGTAATACTAATACATGCCCCTTACTTAATGGCTTTATATCCAAAAATGCAATAACTTCTTCATCCTC
>JAAZOC010000084.1 GCA_012797935.1 Candidatus Microgenomates bacterium
CGCCGTAACTACTTTGTCGCCTACCTTTAAGCTTCTGTCTCCTGCGACTACCTGTATAGTTTCATCTTTTGTAGTCATTGTTATTTGATATATTCCAAGCTTATCGGAATCAGGGTGATCTTTCTTTTCTACAATTTCAGCAACAAATATATCTTTGTAATCGTCTTCTATGCAGTGAGAGTTTTCAACTGCACCGATTTGAGTCTTTATGAGTTCAATGATTTTTTCTCCTGGTTCTGATATGTTGCCAAATTGTTTTAAAAGGTTTATGGATGTTTGCATTCTAGAATTGTTTTAAGAAGTTAAGATTTGATTCTCTTATATATCTAATATCATTTATTCCAAGCTTTATCATTGTTAATCTGTCTACTCCAAATCCCCATGCAAATCCGGAATACTCTTCAGGATCTATTCCACCTTCTCTTAAGACATTAGGGTGAATCATTCCGCATCCCATTATTTCTATCCAGCCACTATGTCCACAGGTACTACAACCTGCTTTGTTGCAGAATGGACAGCTGATGACAAATTCACAATCTGGTTCTGTAAATGGAAAATATGCTGGTTGTACTTTTACTTCTAATTCTTTTTTTAAATATGCTTCTAAGAATGTTTTAATTGTTGCCTGCATATTTCCTAATGAAATATTCTTATCTACATATATACCCTCTATTTGGTGAAATGTATGCTCATGGCCTGCATCTGTTGCTTCATTCCTAAAACATCTTCCAGGGAGGACTACAGCGATTGGAGGAGGGCCATACATCTTCAATGCTCTATTTTGCATAGTTGATGTATGTGCAGGAAGAATATATCCTTCTTCTGTTGTAAATGTATCATACATATCTCTTGCTGGATGACCTTTAGGGAAATTCAAAGATTCGAACATATGATAGTCATCATCTATCTGTCTACTTTCTAATACATTGAACCCCATTCCAGCAAATATATCTACAAGTATTTCTATCTCTTTTGTAATTGGATGTTTACTTCCTTCTAATATTTAAAAATTGTTTTTACTATTGATATCAAATGGTGCTGTTGGATCTATTCTTTCATGTGTTGAATATGTTTCTTTCGATACACTCTTCTCTTCTAAAGCTTCATTTAAAACTTCCTTGATGTAATTGATCTCTTTTCCATATGCAGCTTTTTCTTCATTTGGTATCTCTCTAATCTTTTGTAGAGCTACTGTTAACAAACCATTCTTGCTTAGATATTTCTCTTTCAACTCTGAATATTCCAAGACTTCTTTATCTTTATTTAATTCTGAAAGTAAATTTTCTAGTGTCTTTGCCATTTTATTAATCTTTAACTATATTTTTTAGTATACAACATTGTTTAACAAAAAAGGACTCTTTGCAGAGTCCTTTAAATAGCTTTAAAAAACTCTACAGAGATTTTACCAAAAATGAAAATACTTCTGAATTATTTGTAGCAATATCTGCTAAAACCATTCTGTTTAGTTCAATATTATTTGTTTTCAATTTGTTGATGAGATCTTTGTATTGAATATTGTTGTTCTTGCATGCTGCATTGATTTTGTTTATCCAAAGTCTTCTAACTTCTGCTGCTCTCTTTTGTCTATGTGTATATGCATATTGTCCTGCATGTAAGAATGCCTCATGAGCAACCTTGTAAAGGTTGTTTTTAGTCATTCTGTAACCTTTTGTACTCTTTAGTATTTTGTTGTGTTTTCTTCTTCTTGTTGTACCGCCTTTTACTCTCATGATTCTTTAACTAGATATTAATTATTTTTGCTATCATTCTTTTAGATACATTCTTTTCTACCAATGCATTATCTTTTTGTCTTCTTTTTGCTCTAGAAGATTTTTTAGTTCTTAAATGTCCTTGGTGACTTTGTTTGTACATAAGCTTAGGTTTCTTGTTTCCTCTTGGATTTGAAACACTAATTCTCTTTTTTGCTGTTTTGTTAGTTTTTTGTCTTGCCATTTGGTTTGAATGTCAAAAATATTCGATTTCCTTCGAACTTTGATTCGGATTCGATACTACTATAATCTGTGAAATTAGTCAATATATCGTTGAAAACTTGCATTGCTTGTTCTCTTGTTTGTCTTCC
>JAAZOC010000011.1 GCA_012797935.1 Candidatus Microgenomates bacterium
AATATATTAATTATATAGCATATTTTTTGATGAACATTGTAGAAGATACTAATGTACCTAATACTAATATTCCTTCAATTAAATATACCAATGTACTATCTGAAGCACCTGTATCAGCTAATACAACATCTGTAGTACCCTTAACTTCTGCTTTATCATCAGTACCTTTTACTTCACCTTCGTCATCTACAGGACATGCTGCTGTAGCAGGACATACTTTGTAACCACCTTCTCCGTCTGCTACTTCGCCACCCTCATATCCACATGTTGTTTGGCATACACCTTCAGCAGGGCATGCTTCAGTTGCTGGACATACTATAGTTCCACCTTCACCATCTGCAACTTCATCTCCACCTTCATATCCACATGTAGCAGGGCAAACACCAGCTTCAGGACATGCTTCTATTTCAGCATCATTACATGCTACTTGCCTTGTGAATTCTGTTTCTACAAAGTTGTATTCTACAATAGCATCTCTAATGAATTCAGGAAGCATAGTATTGTAACTATGTCTTGCATATGAAGGTATATCTAAACTTTCTGCTGTTGGTCTATGACATTTATTTCTGTCATGTGATTTAAGACCATATGCAACATCTACAGTTACTGTTTTAGGTACCCAAACTCTATCTTTGGTATCTGTTTCAACTAACATAGAGCATGGTTTAGAGGAATTTCTACTTGTAAAGTCATTTGGATTAGTAGAACACTGCTTCTTCCATTCAGGACTCTTGTAATCATCATATCTCATTTCCTTCTTTACACACTTCTCATCATTTCTACCAGATATTTCATATCCAGCTGGACAGTTAGCCCATGAACCTTGTGCATTATCAAAATATGTAAATGTTCTTGTCTCACATCTTTCAGATCTTACTTTATCAAAATAAGTCTGCTCTTTTTCTCCAATAGAAGAGCCACAAGCAGTAGCAACACATGAAGAAGAATCTCTCCATTCTCCATCATCTGGCTTGTAAAAAGCACTAACGCTACTTGGAGAAACTACCAATAGCAATGCAAAGACATATACTACTGGTAATAGAAAGGCAATTAATTTTCCTTTCATACCGATTAAATAATAATAATTTAATTATTATTATCAATCGGTTTTGCCATTGACTCCCTTTTTCCATAGGCAACCAGTAAAAAGAAAGTATCATAGTCTTGATAACTTGGAATATTATACTATATCTCTTCACTTTAGCCACACCATGCAAAAGAACCTTTTCAGAAGGGGATTCCTTTGCTACATTTTTACTATATATTTACGAAAGGGGATAAGAAAATTGGGCAGTTCTTGTACTATGACCTTTTTGCGATTACTTTAGCAGCAATCTTTATTGCAATATTGTATACTACGAAAAGAGCTATAAGAGCTCCTAGTAATATGAAATAGTTTATTCCTGTGAATGCACTAACGGTAGCTGGCAATACAATTGCTGCAGTAGAAGCACCCAAGACAGTACCTGTATTATCGTACATATACTTCTTTTAATTAATTAAATAAGGGGATTATAGCATCACAGTTGCGGCAGAACAAGACTACAGGGTTAGAAGATAGACACATATTAATTGCAGAACACTTTTTACTAATGTATAATCCAAAGAACATATCAAGACTATGATACTTTCTTTTTACTGGTTGCCTACAAGAAAGTTGAGTCAATGGCAAAACCGATTGATAGGAATATTAATTATAATTCTATAATCGGTGGAATCGAACAACCCAATACTAATCATTTCATTTATTCTATCTGGAATAGCAATTCTTAGGTATTTAACATACCTTACTCTTTCACCAATTTACGAATTTCAGAAAATACGAATTGCAAAATCTTACAAAAATCTTACAAAAAGACAAATAGAAAACAGAACTAGAGTATCAGTCATAGTACCTGCATGGAATGAGGAAGTAGGAATTATTACTTCAATAAAATCATTATTGAAAAATTCATACAGGAACTTAGAAATAATAGTTGTGAATGATGGATCAACAGATTTAACAAACAAAGTAATCAGAGAGTTCGTGAAGAAAAACATAGAGGGGAAAAACTTAAATGGAAAAACATTCAAATACATAAACAAAAGAAAGAATGCTGGGAAAGGTGCTGCTATCAATACTGGAATAAAGAATTCAACTGGAGATCTAATTGTAACAATGGATGCAGATACTAAATTCGACAAAGATGCTATTTTAAATGTCGCTAAATATTTTCAAGACAAAACAATAGATGCTGGTGTAGGTAATGTAAAAGTTGCAAACTCTAGAACCTTGATAGGCATAATTCAACAAATAGAATATACCTTGAGCTTTTACTTCAAAAGAGCACATTCTATTTGTAACAGTGAGTATATAATTGGAGGTGCTTTTGGAATATTTAGAAAAGAGATATTTTACAAGTATGGTTTCTTCGATGAAAAGAATAAGACAGAAGATATCGAACTTTCTACAAGATTGAAATCTTTAGTTTTGAAGACTATTTTTATCGAAGATGCAATCGCTTTCACAGAAGGAGCTTCCTCATTCCAAGGTCTTATGAAGCAAAGACTCCGATGGAAAAAAGGTAAAATAGATACATTCACAAAGTACAAAGATCTATTCTTCAGTAATGAGAAAAAACATAATAAATTTCTTTGTTGGTTTTTATTACCAATTTCAGTGCTTGGAGATTTTGAATTAATATTATTTCCTATAATCACACCTGTCATTTTTTACTACACTTTCCTAATAAAAAATTATGAATATTTAATGGGTTGGATTCTTCTTGTTTCTTTTTCAATATTCTTAAGCTACTTCTTTGGGTCACAACAGAACAATAAAAAATCTGCATTTGTTATCCCTCTCTTTTATCTAGCATCATACCTTCTCGTAATAACAGAGATATATGCAATTGTAAATTCAATAAAACTATACATACAAAAAAGTGAAATTACTTGGCAGAAATGGGAGAGGAAAGGAGTTGAAAATGTTTAAAAGAATTATAAAAACAATATTTTTCTTTTCTCTTATTGCATTATTGGGATTATACATGTCCAAGGGGATTTCATACTTAGAAAAAAACATCCCATTTGATAAATATATAAACAAACTCTCGA
>JAAZOC010000085.1 GCA_012797935.1 Candidatus Microgenomates bacterium
AGGTTATGCAGAAGTCTTTTTAAAAGATTTTCTGTCAAACAGTAAACTTTTCATTAGTATTATTAATGTTCCTAATGATACACAGAATATTGAGATGAATATATAGTTTGGTTCTTGTTTGATTTCTACTTGTTTAAAATTCTCATCTATACCATTGTAAAATCTACCTACTATATTTCGACCATTCAAAATATCCATAATGTGTATTTGATTAATATCAATTTCCTTTTCTATTTTTCCTCCTGGATATAGCTTTGTACCTTCTTCATTTATCTTAATATATTGTGGAGGGTAGTTGCCTTTGTTATTGAATATTTGTATTTCACCCATTGGTTCTAATACATAGCTAGAAGTATTTTGATAGATATATTTTATCTTTGTTGGTCTAATGAATGGTATTCCATTTTCTTCTATTGTAATAGATGTAATTGCAAAATCTGAAGTTATACCATTTACGGAATTATTCTTGTCCTCTACATGCATGACTACTAAATGTGAAATTGAATCTATTGCACCAATAGAGCTTTGAGTTATGTTTCTAAGAGATTCTGTTTCTCTTTTTAAAATTATTATATTGAAATATGATCCAGGTTTAATATTTTTTGGTGGAATTATTTCATATTTTAGCTTAACTGTTTTTTTAGGTTCTACTGTAAAGCTATCATTATCAGCTCTGACAAATACATAATTCTCAGTATCAATTAATGCTTGGGTTTGAGGATCGTATGAAAAAACAGTAGGGGATATCTTGATAGATTCTGCACCATTGTTAGTTATGGATACTGTTTTTTGTACTTTCTCATCTGGTGATATTAATATTTCTTCTTTGAATGGTGCTACTGATATGCTTGCATCTACTGTTGTAAAAGATGAAAGTAAAAACAACAAGGCAAAGATTGTTATCCATTTGTATTTGGGCATATTGTATATCCTTACTTAGGTAATGCTTGAGGTTTGTCCTTTTGTTTCTTCCTCAAGTTTAATAATACCACGACAGTTGCAATGGTTAGAAGTATCAAGAGGATATATTTCCATGGAATTATCCAGAAAGATGTTTCTGCTACTAATGGTGAGAATCCTGGTTGGAAGTTTCTGTATGTAACGATCAAGCTTGCTTTGATTGGTCCCATTACCAATTGTTTGTCCTTAGTTATGAATGAACCGTAATTCCAATCTATATTGTATTCTCCAGTATTCCCTCTTAAGATACTTTGGAAGTTTTCATTGAATGGAATTCTAGCTATTTCCTGATTGAATATATTTGTTAATACAATTTCTCCAATAGGGGAGATATGAGTATCTCCAAGGTTTTTAATTCTTGTTAAGAATTCAATTTTTGGAGTTTCGTAAAAGTTTTTGTCAGTCTCAAATTTCAATAGTTCTGCATTCTCTGCAAAATCTTCTCCAACTTTTATCAATATTGGAACACCTGAAGAGAGTGTAGTGAATGCCGCTGTTCCTAGGGACTTGTTTTGTTCTTCAGAAATGAATGCAATCATAGCTAAATATTCTCCTTTAGTAGAGTCTTCTGGAACTTGAATCTTGTAATATATTTTTTCGTTTTTGTTTGGTACAAGATCTATTTCATCTCTTGATACTGTAACCCATTTTGATGCTGAGTAGAGTGTTCTTTGTTCTTCTTCATCTGTTAGTATTATTGCAGTGCCTGGTTGGTTCTCTATTTGTCTAAAGCCTTTTACAACAATCTTGTATCGGGTAGTTTTTTGAGAAAGATTCCAAACAACAATTTCTCCAGAATATGTTTGTGATTGTTTTAGATTTAGTTTCTGTGATGGTGGAGCCATTCCAATTGAGAGTGCACTTTGTGCATTTACTGGAAGTTTTGCAGCAAAAAGAAAGAGTATTACTGTTAGTAATGTTACCGTTATTGTTTTGTATACGTGTGGGGCAGCGAGTAAGTTGTTATTTTTCATAATTAATAGTAACCACCACAAGCGAAAGTTACAGTTTCTTGGTAACTTCCTGCTACCGCTGAGGTACCAGCTTTTGCTCCGTATGTAATAGTTGAACTTTCAGCTGATGACTGTGAGCCGTTTTGATAAATTAATAATTGTGCTCCAGCAGGGCCTCTGTCTAATGCACCAAATACTCCCGCAGTACCACTACCAAAATCTGTAGAAACATTCGCAGAACCAGTATCATCAGGATCTGTTGCTGTTAAGCCAAATCCTTCAACACCAGCAGTTCTTAAATCTATTGTTCCACTACCTGTAGATGCGAGTAGGTAAGTTGTTGCACTTGATTTGTACAGTCCTGCATCTGTTGAGCCATCTCCTTGTCCATATACTGCCCAGTAATATCCACTAGTTGTCGTTGATGTACTTGTTGTAATTGTATGGTATCCAGTTGAATATGAACCACCAGGATAAAGAGATCCTAAGTCTACGGTATTTGCACTAAGACTACAGTTTACTGATGGGGTAGATGCTACAGTAGCAGAAACTACAACTTGATCATTTGATATTAAGTATACTTTGAATGTTCCTGAATCTATTGTAGTACCATTCTTTGCCTCAACTGTTACTTCATGTTCTCCTTGTGTGTCATCTGTACCAATTACTCCTGCAGTTGTTCCGTTTGTTATCTTGACTCCATATGTAGTTCCGGCAGTTAATGCTCCAACATTTGAAATTGTAATTGTATCTACAGAACTTGCTCCTGAACCTTGAGTACATGCAGCTGTTAAAGTACCACTAGTTGGAAGCGCACTGTCGATATCCCAGTTTGTGGATGACATATCAGCAGCTGAATCCGTAACACCTGCAACTGTAAGTGAACCGGCTGTTCTACACCATGATGCATCATCAGCATCTGGGAAGTACAATGTAACTGATCCTCCTGTTGGAATTGTTTGTGTAGGTGCTAATGCTATGACATATTCAACAGTTGCTGTTGAGCCATCTATGTTTGTTTTTATTCTACTAAGATACAAATATGCTGCAGTTAATGCTCCTGCATTTGATTTGAAGCTTGGTAGAAAAAAGAAGAGAGAACATATTAATGAAATCCCAAGAATAAGTAGAGGTAGGAGTGCTTTTCTGTTTTTCATATAATTGGGGGCAGATGTTCTTAATTAGAATAATTATCTATTAAACATAGTAGAATTATATTGTGATGTCAATAGGTTTTGTATATGAGATTAATATAGTGGTACCAATATAAAATAGACTTCTTCAGAGTAGTCAGTTGCTGGGTTTTTGTCTACTCCTGCTCTTGCCTTTAAATACATTCCCATTCTGCCATTTTTTACAGGTCCGTTGCCTTCGTATATCTTTCTTCCAGAAGTAGCAATTTCACCAACATTGTTAAAAGTTCCAGAGTAGTTTGCCATCGCTGAGATATCTCCATAATATGGTGATACATCTTCAGTATCTATATAATAACTTTGTAAACCAAAACCTTCTGCTGATTGTGCATCTAAATCCTCTGTTGAAGATCCAATTAATTGAGAAGTAGTAGGGCTATATAGTCCTCCATTCTTACCAAACTGAATAATTGAGAAACCTCCCGAAGCACTACTTAGTACATCTAACCAAATTAAATTAGTAGCTGTTGTTGGTGCTGCTCCAGCTATCAACTGCTTTGTACTTGAGAATCCAATGGTGTATGGTGCTGCACTCTCTGTTGCTATCCCTGTTGTATCCGCAATATCAATATCAAATTCAATACTTCCTTGTGCTGTAGTTGCAGTTGATACAGAACTAAAATCTGATTGAGTAAAATCACCATGTAATGCAGTAATTCTTATGCTGTATTGAGTGTTTGGTTGAAGTCCTTTGACATTAAAAACTTCGTCTTCCCAATATTCTTCAGCTCTGAAATCGTTGATATTACAGGAAGAAATAGTCTTTGGTCTAAATGTTGATCCATCTATGCATTTGTTGTCTGAACTAAATCCATCAGTTGAGATTTGAATACTGTAAAGAGTGTCACTAGGGTTTGAATATGGATCTATTTCAAATCTGGCTTTGTCGTAACAACCTCCAGGTCCACATATATTTACCATACCTCCCTCAAGTAACTCTGCAGGGCCTGAGGTACAGTATGTTGTACCATCTGTATCCGTT
This sequence comes from Candidatus Microgenomates bacterium, assembly GCA_012797935.1. Classification (GTDB taxonomy): domain Bacteria; phylum Patescibacteriota; class Dojkabacteria; order SC72; family SC72; genus UBA5232. The sequence continues at coordinate 4,089 of JAAZOC010000085.1, forward strand.
TCAAAGCATTGTACTTTTGGTTGGCTTGCTACAAAATTTGCTGATGGATCTTGGTTGAGTCTGTAATTTGAAGAATA
>JAAZOC010000086.1 GCA_012797935.1 Candidatus Microgenomates bacterium
AAATTGATCAAATTTGCAGATATTTTCTTAATATCTAAAGTCTCTGAATTTCTTCCAACAAAATCTCTCAAACTTTTTACAGGATTGTACTTTACATATATGAAGTGATCAGACAAAAAGTTTTCAATGACAGAGAAAATTTTGTTTAATACTAAAGTGACAACAATTGAAATTACAAAAAGCTTGATGATTCCCTGCAAAGAGAATGTAATACCCCACAAAGGTTCAAAAACATATATTACTAGTAGCAATGCTCCAAGTGTAAATATAGTTTTAAGAAAGGTTGATATTGCAGAACCAACAACAACTCTTACATCTAGAAATCTAGTAGTGAGGATTGAGTAACCAACAATCATAGTCCAAACCACATTACCTAAAGTACTAAACTTGTAAAAAGAAGTGTCTTTAAATACCAAAGGTAGTAAGAAGTCAAAAATGAAGACAGGTATTAACATAATTACACCACCAACAACATAGAACTGAACTTGCCTTTTTTCAATACCAGAAAGTACACTTGCTTGTTTAATATAGTAACCAACAACATATATAGCAGTTACAAATTCAGGCATACCATACCATAGATATAAAGGTCCCATTTGAGCAATACTATTGAATTGCAAATGAATACTGTATGTAGAAATTACAATCAAATCTGTAAACCACAAAATCAAGGACATCAAAATCATATACAAAAGAATTATTACAAAGAATACTTTAAACTTTTCTTTTAACTCTTTTGGATATACCCTCGCGAAAAGAATTAATCCTAAAGTCATACAATATGCCATTGTATATACTATTTTTAACCAAGTAGTTGTATCAAAGAAAATTGGATTAGCATAGAAATACAAAGAAAGAGACCAAAGCCCTAGAAACAGTACTGAAAGGAAATATATCCGCTTTACCTTACTTCTAAAACCAGAGATTAAGACAAAAAAGCCCATCAGAATTTGAGCAAAACCTGAGAACAAGTTTATGAAGCCAATTAAATCTGTCATATTTACTTCTCTAGTTTAAAGCCACAATTAGTAATATACAGAGGACACTCTGGAAGACCTTCAAGTGGTTTCCAATTGCTGAATTCAGCTCTCTCTAAAAGTTTTGTCACCAAATATGAAGGATATACATCCTCTCTGTATTCCTCAATAACATCTGTAGTTATCTTCATAGACTTAAGCATTTGTGAAATATATTTTATCTTCCACTTTGAAAGTAAATAGTGATTCCAATTGTAGAAAAGCATTGATTCCTTGTTATTAACCTTAATCAATTTCTTAACCTCTTTGCCTGGGAAATACTTTGAGTTGCTTACTAAACTTTTACCATATTCATATTCCTTACCTTTTTCAGCAAGTTTTGGATTTATTGAACACATAACTAAATGGAATGTATCAAGATCAACTGTATACAAAGGATCTAATGAATCAGCTACAAATATTGCCCCTTGTTTACCTTTGTTTTTAATAATTTCAAATAATTGGCCATACTCAACTTCTGAAAGATATGCAGTACCATGACTTGAGAAGAATCCATCGAAGAAATTATCTGGTTGCTTCTTTGAAAATCCTAAAAAATCATCTATCAACAATGTTACAGCACCATCGCTATTGGTAATTTTAGAAACATCAATACCTACAAATTCTGTTTGCCAAGGTATTTGATAGTAATCAAGGGAATTCTGAGTTGCGACTACAGAATGTGGAGACATATCAACACTATATATCTCAATTCTTTTATCTGGGAATTTATTTCCTATCTGTCTTCTCAACATCAAAGTAGACCAACCAGAACCAGGACCGTATTCCACAATTCTAATTACATCACCATCAGGTTTTAAATTTTCAGCTAAGAAATTAATGTTGTTTAAAGTAGTTTTAAGAGAAGTTGGGTTTAATCCTTTTCCAAACATCCTTACTATCTCAAATTCATCCCATCTATCAATCTTTACAACACCTTCAGCACTTTTCACTAATTCCTCAAAGTACAATCTACATTTCTTAATGAAAAGTTCTCTGTGCTCAACATTAACTAAGGGGATATCTGGTGCTATTTTAGAATACACTTCCTCTAACTTAGGATCTCTTTTACCTAACCAATACTGCTGTCTCTCAATCTTACTTGTTATTTTTCTCTGATCGAACGAAGCCGTATCTTGAATATTAAGATTATTTTCCATTCTGGACAGATTTATTTTATTTACATATTCATAATACACTATTTTTAAATAACAAATCTATACTTGATTGACATATAAATCTCCAATTGTAGAATATTATTAATATATAATTTTAATATATTAAACAATATGGCCAAAGTATTAGGAATACTACTCTCTGTAGTAGTAATTTTAGGTGGTGGTGGGTACTTGCTTGCAACAAAAGCAAATGCTTCAGCTCCAAATGATACCCTCTTTAAATTAGATGTTCTTCTCGAAGAGGCTCAAAGATTAATTACTCTTGACGAAGTAGCTAAAACAGAATTAGAGCAAGAAATTTTGGAAGAAAGACAAAGTGAAATAGAAGCTATGTTAAATGAAGATGGTATTTCAGAAGAATTAATGAATGATGCTATTGAATATATGAACCAACAGAGGATAAGAACATATGAGAAACTTGGAGAAGTACAAGAAAAGATGGAGCAAAAAGGAAACACACAAGCAGCAGAGAGTTTAGAGAAAGTTCAAAATAAATATATGGAGAACTTACAAAAGCAATTAGAGACAGCTCAAAAAGTACAAAACAAATTTAAAGGAATAGATAATACAGTAAAGGAAGAAATAGAACAGAATATGGAAGAAGAGGAGAACTCTCTACAAAACGAAGGTAAAGATACACAGAATCAACAACAAAACCAAGAGAGCAATTCAAATGATAGCTCAAATGGTAGTTCTAATGGCAATTCTTCTACAACAAAAGGTAAAAGCAACTAAGGGAAAACACTTAGAATATAAATGGGAGGGACTACTTTGTTCCTCCTATTTTATTACTAATATTAGAAGAGGTATCAAGAAAAGTAAGCAGTAAATTACATAATATTTTACTTTTCCTTCTTTGATTTGATTTTGGCTGTCGTCCATATTTTGATTTAAACTAGAGTGAGCAGGAAGACATTGTACAGAAAATTTTAGTATTGTCAAAAACTAACCTTCTTTCTGATTATTAAGCTCTTCTGAAAGCTTATCATATATTATTGGATCAGCACTCAAGTTGTTTAATATATTCTGAATGGAATTACCAACAACATTAATATCATTAGAACCCTTCAATGCAATATCTATTGATCTCATTTCCCTCAATCTCTCTGATAATTCAAAAACATTTTCATATACAAGATCTTCACATACAAATAGTATGTACAAAAAACTTTCCAACTTTGGATACTTCTCTCTAATGCCCTTATTCAACCAAAGATCTTGTTCTAACCAATGGAAAAGACAATTATTTATAGATCTAGCATCTTCCAAATCCATAGCTTCCGGTTCTGGAAATTTCCAACAATCAGTCTTTTCTTTACACTTCTCGATAGTATTCTCCATCATTAAAAAATGATAAAAAATTAGTATCGGGGTAACACGACTTGAACGTGCGACCTCTTGCACCCCATGCAAGCGTTCTAGCCATCTGAACTACACCCCGTTTAAAGACCAATCTCTTCACTAATATCACTTAAACTCTTTAGTGACATCTTTACAAAATCCTCAATTGGGATACCTATTTCTTCTATCTCATATATAACTTCCCTTCTTACAGCTTTTGCAAAATCTTTCTTCTTAAACTTCCTCATTACACTATCAACATCTACACTAGATATCTTTTTATCTGGTTGAACTAATGCACTTGCAACTAAAAATCCAGATATAGTCTCACTTGCAGCCAAAGCTATATCTAATTTTGATTCTCTCTTTTGAGTAATATCTGGATGTTCTTCATAATGAGCCTTTATTGCATGATACATCTCTTCAGGAATATCCTCTCCAACTTTCAAACCTTCTTTTTCTAGTATGACATCAAACTCAACAACATGCCTTTGAGGGTCCTTTTCTACATAATCAAAATCTAAATCATGAAGTAAACCAGAAAGACCCCACAAATCTTCATCTTCCCCAAAATGTTTAGCCACATCTCTCATTATTGCTTCACTCTCTCGCATATGCATTCTTAACCATGGAGTAGTTATATATTTATCTAGCAATTCCAAAGATTTTTCTCTAGTTATCATTTAATTTTTCACTCAATTTAAGTTTAAGATCCTCAATATTAGTAAATATTATCCCAATTATACCAAACTCTTTTGCTACAGAAATGTTCTTTTCGCTATCATCTACAAACAAAATTTCATTCGGATTACATGACAAAATGTTCAAAAGAGAATTAAATGATTCTTTACTAGGCTTTTGTTTTTCAGTACAACTAATTACATTGTCAAAGAATTTGAGAAAATAATGTTTTTCCTCTACTGAATGAATATGATCAAAGGAAGTATTTGTAAATATATTAAGAGAGAAACCTCTTCTCTTAAGAGATGCACATATTTCTAGCATTTCATTATCTACAGTATCTTTTACGGTATCAAGTAGAACACCATAGAAATCGAAAACAATATTTTTCAACATTTCCTAGTATATTACTAATACATGGTTTGTACCATATCGCTGTTTAGAAGAATTGTTTCTTGAAAACCTTAAGCTATTTAGCTATATTTAGTTATGCCCAAGACATTCAATATGACGGATAACGAAGAAAATGTAGATGTTGTAGAAGAGAAACAAATAGTTCCAATAGAACCTAGTAAAGAAGAGGCAAAAGAAAATACAAACGAAATTCAAAAAGACGAAATTACTGAGATTCCAAAAAAGAAATTTGATTGGAAAGTATTAATATTCCCAATAGTTGCTATTCTCACACTCTCAGGCATAGGTGTTTTTTACTACTTTGGTATTTACAAAGCACAACCAATAGCGCCTTCTGATATCATTTCTTTTAATCCCAACTATATCTCCTCTGTCTCTCCAGAAAAAGCATTTAGAAATTCTTTAAATCTACTTTCAAAACCTGAAGAACCTAAAACAGAGGTAAGTCCATTGAACGGATTATTGTTTACAAAAACAGAGATGGACAATCTTAAGAAAAAAAGACCTGTTGCCGTAATGACAAATAACCATGCGGATGCGAGACCTCTTTCAGGATTAAACAGTGCAGATATTGTAATAGAAGCAAATGCTGAGAGTGGAATTACCAGACATCTAGCAATCTACTGGAGCCAAGCTCCAAAGAAGGTGGGACCAATTAGGAGTTTAAGGCAATACTATTTAGAATGGTTAAGTGAATACGATCCAATTTTAATTCACGATGGATGTGCAAGTACAGATAATGTAAAAACAAATGCTTGTGGAAATGTATATACATATGGGACAAAAGATATCACAACTTTGGGAGCATGGAGAGTTCATACAGATGGAAGAGTTGCTCCTCACAATGAATATACTTCAATTCCTAACGCACTTGAGTATGGAGAAAAAATGAATTGGGACGAATTCCCTTCTTCTATACAAGCTTGGTCTTTCAAGAGAGATGCAGAAATAGAGAATAGAGGGAAAAAGACTGTAGTTAAAACAATATTCCATCAAAGACTAAATAATGGTGGCTTGTATGATGCAATGTGGACATATGATCAAACAACAAATAGTTACTTCAGAAAAATTGGAGGACAGGCAGATATGGATTTAGAAACTAACACACAGATATCAGCTAAAAATGTTGTAATTCAAGAAGTAGATATGAAGATTTCCGGAGACAACAAAGGCAGAGTTATAATTGACACTATAGGCGAAGGAGATGCGGTCATACTACAAGATGGGAAGATAATTAATGGAAAATGGAAAAAGGCATCTAGAACCGATAGAACAAAATATTATGATAATGCCGGTAATCCGATACAATTTAACAGAGGAAGAATATGGATTGCAATGTTACCAAACCCTGACGGCAAATTTGATATAATTGAGCAATAATATTAAGCAGGTTGGGGAACTATGCTAAAAAATCTTTTCATTTCAAAAGTGAGGATACGAATCCTCGAACAGTATATGTTCGATTTAAACGCCTCTTTCCATGTTAGAGGTTTAGTAAGACTGCTTGACGAAGAAATCAATGCAGTAAGAAGAGAGCTACTAAACTTGGAAGCAGCTGGGATACTAAAATCTCAAAAGGAAGGTAACAAACTTGTTTACAAAATAAACAAGAAATGTAATGTTCTACAAGAATTAAGATCAATCTTTTTCAAAGAATCAGAAGTTGGTAAAAGAATACTTGAAGGTATAAATTCTGTAGAAGGAGTATCTCTCGTTGTATTAACAGAAAGCTTCCTTAAGAAAAAATATGAAAACAATACTGATGTAGATTTCCTCTTCATTGGAAATATGAAAATTAGAGAATTAACAACAACAATTGCTTCAATTGAAAAAGACCTAGGAAGAGAAATACGTTTTAGTGCTATAACTAAAGAAGATTTTAACTTTGCAAGAAAAAAGCAAGAACCATTCTTGATGAATGTTTTAGAAAAGGATAAGATAATCATGTTTGGACAATTATCTGACCTACTCTAAAATGAAACTGAAACTCGATATAAACATAAAGAAAGCACTAGGATACCTATTATTAACAGTAATCACATCATTGTTAATAACATCAATTTTAATTGCTTTACCACTTACAGAGAAACTCTCTTCAAAAACAAACTTCAACTTAAATACTAAGAATGGAAGCTACTGGTCAAAAGAATATTTTGTAAAAGTAGAGAGTACAAATAACAAAGACATTGAAAAAACAAGAGATATTATATTCAAGAGATTGGATTCTTTTGGAGTAGAAGAAGTATCAATATACAAAGAGAACCCTTCTGAGAGCAGCACAAATTTGAGAATTGTTGTAAATTCAACTAAAAATGAAGGTCTTGTTTCCCAATTAATAAAGAATCGTTTCCAAATAGCAGTATTAACAAAAAAAGATGAAGTGGATTTTGAGAATACAGAAGATCAATATGCTTACTTGATGCCAAGTAGTTACAATGAAACTGGTTGGGAAGCAAATGATTTTAGAAATATATATATAACGAAGCTAAAAACAAACAGTGGAGAATATGCACATTTTGCAATATTTAAATTATGGCCATGGAAAGAGAATTCTTTTAGAGAATTTTTGAAAAATAATAGTGGTAAATATATAGGAGTATATACAGATGGGTATGTTTCTCCATATCAGGTGCCATCAGACAATAGTAGTAATACTATGCTTGCCATTCCAGTAAACACAGAGGATGCAGAACAAATAAAAGCTATTAGCCTTCTATACAATGCAGGAGAGATTCCAGCAGATATCTCTTTAGAGAGTGAAAATGCTCTTACACCACAAATACAATCAATCGACCATATTAAAATTTCAATTGGTTTAGCAATATCACTTGTTGTTGTATATCTCTACCTCGCTATTTTCAAGCATTCTCCAAAAGAGATATTACTAAAATCTTTTGTAGCAACAATATTTACAATATCTTTCTACCTAGCAGGATTAAAACTTCTATCCATTCCAATTGATACATTCCTTCTACCAGTAATTGCGATCTTAACCATGATACTTGTAAGAATAATTTCTGAAAACAAAGACTCTGAAATACAAATAGAAGTAGCACTACTTTTCATTCTTTTGTTAGCATCTGTATTTGGATATGGATACTTACCAATAGCTGCAAACCATTTAATAGTACTCGTTGTACTTTCTAAGATAATGGTTCTCTTTTCAAGTTGGTATATACATAAAGTTAGAAATATATAAATATGGAGATATTTTTAAATGTTTGGAACAATTGGAGTATATATGAGAAAACATCAATATCATTGATATTAGGAATATCACTAATATTTTTAATTGCTTCAGTATACTTTTTAACAAAAGACAAAATGCTTACAATTTGGGTTTCACTATCCCTACTCTCAAGCGCTCTAATAACAGTATTGATCCTTTGGTTACTTAACATTATCTTCGATATTACAATAGTAAGTGTCTTCATATTTGTTCCATTCATTGTGCTTTTTGTAAACATATTAAGCTTAGGAACTAGTATTGGCTACTATATGGATCACAAAAAGGACAAGAATTTTGAGATTGTAAATCTAAAGAAAGAGTTCTTAAGAGACTCCTTCCAACTAACAGTATTCATATTTTTGATGTTCTGCTCTCTGTCAGTATTTCTTAGCTCTACATTTTTAATACTAATACTAGTATCTGGAGGCATTTCAATCTCTGTAGTTTGGATCAACTATTTGTTAATGTACAAATTAGTAAAATGAGTTTAGAAACTTCAAGACCAATAATTGTAATTGCAGGACCTACTTGCAGTGGTAAATCAAAGATTGCCATCAAGCTAGCAAAAGATATAAACGGAGTTATCATCAATGGAGATTCAAGACAGGTATATGAAGAATTAAATATTGGAACCGCTAAACCTTCCGTAGAGGAGATGGAAAACATAGAACATTACCTGTATGGACATATTTCCGTAAGAGAACATTACAATATTTCAAGATATCAGCAAGATGTATCTAAAGTTTTAG
>JAAZOC010000012.1 GCA_012797935.1 Candidatus Microgenomates bacterium
AACTGTATTAATACCAAAATCATAGCTTGATATCCTTTCAATATTTTCTAATTCTAATGAATCTATCGGATATCTTCTTGGATGTTTTATAATCATTACACCCTTGAAACCCTTTGTTTCAGGATTTACTATTCCTGGTAGAAGTTTTGAAGCTAATTGAAGAATCTCTTTCATCTTGAATGTTTTTTTTGTATTAAAGAGTTTGTAAGGAGGGTCTAGGAATACGATATCAAAAGTCTTTTCTTCTTTCACTGCCCTGTTTAGATAGTCAAGGGCTTTCATTTTTACAACCTCAGACTGAGGAAGAAAGCCTGTCTTGGTTACATTGGACTGTAGAATTCTATCAGCATTTTTAGAGGCATCTACAAAGGTTGCTTCTTTCGCGCCTCTTGAAAGAGCTTCTAGACCAAAAGATCCTGTACCTGCATAAAGATCAAGAACTCTTTTACCAACAATATCCTCTCTTAAAACATCAAAGATTCTGACTTTCATCCTGTCTGTCATAGGTCTTGTTGTTTTGGGAATATCAAGCATGAAATTTTTTGCTTTGCCTGCTGTTATTCTAACCTGCCCTGTTATAGTTGGCTCTTTGCTCAATAACCTTTCTTTAAGAAAAGCATCTTCTCTTTGTTCGTATTCTTCCCACGAACCTACTTTCCATTTGCTTTTGTCTTTTCTTAATTTTTTTCCTGAATCATGTTTTAGGCTCATATTGATATGGATTTTACTAATTTATTTGAATTCCATCTAATTGCAGGCCTTCAAATCTAAAAGATGGAAAAGAATCTAAAAAAGTTGCAGTTGAAGAAACTCCTCCTGATAAATCATCTGCATCCCAAACAGTTATTCTCCAATAGTATGTATTTCCAGAGTTTGTTAATGGATCTCCAGTATATGTAATATTTGAACTTCTTGTATTATTTGAGACAAATAAAGAAACTTTGCCAGAGTCCCAATATTCCGTACCTGTAAAATCAGAAGATGAATTTACTTCTATTTTGTATGCAGAACAATCATCCGAGTTTGGATCACTGCATATGAAGGAAAATACTGGACTTGCGGAATTTAGAAAAGTAGGATTAGTTGAGCTGTCTGTGGTCAAAAGAGTTCCGTAAGCTCCACTATTCATTACAAATGTGGCTGTTTCTGACCAATCAGTTATATTTCCATCATTATCCCAAAATCTTATTCTCCAATAATATGTTGTTGCCCATTCTAGGGTAGTACCAGCATACGATATATCTGGTGATCTTGATCCACTTGTTAATGGTGTTACTAATCCTGTTTGTGTCGAATCCCACATTGTAACTCCAAAGTGATCTTTGTAAACTATAAATGGAATATCTAGGTAATTGCTGCCAATCCATGAAGAACCACTAAGATATGCATAGTTTCCGTCATGAGATGGAGATGTATTATCAGAGTATAATCTTATTTTATTTAATGAATCTCCCGTTGTATATTCAACAGAAACGGCATAGTGAGTACCGTCAACTAGGGTTATTTTATTTGCTCCACTAAAAACGAATGTTTCAGTTGTTTGTGTTAAAGAAAATTCACTAGCATATCTTATATTAGCTGTTGCTAAAGCTGCTCCAGTAGGTTTGGAGTCTGTACCGTAGGTTCCTGTAATAGCATAGATTTTGCAATACACTATTCCGGTTGGACTTCCGATTTTTGCCATAGAAAACTGAACATAGTCTAAAGTACCCCCGTCTCCTGTAAAAGTCTGAGCCCGAGGCCCATTATTTGTATCATATATAGAACCAACAGAACTGATGTTTGAGAAATCATATGTATCTACAATAGCATCAGAGGAAAAGTCAGTTGTGGTATTAACTTGTATTTGGTAATACTCACCTGTATCACCAGTATCTGGATCAGTGAAAATAGCACTGAATTCAGGTGTAGTATCAACTACTTTAGTCGGATTTGTTGATCCTTCTGTTAGAAGATTTGTAGGTGCAGACGTAGAAGCACCCTTCACATCTGTATTTATATCTCCTCCTGAAGTTGAACTATCGCCATTAATTCCTGTATAAGAGGCTATAGTTTCTTTCTCAGGATTTGTTTCTTCTTCCTTTATTGATAATTTTGTAGAATTTTTTCT
>JAAZOC010000087.1 GCA_012797935.1 Candidatus Microgenomates bacterium
CAATAGAATAATTTATGTATAGTCATTATATATAACTTTGAGGAAGAAGACCAAGTATTATGCAAGAAAAGCAATCTGTATTCATTAGAAATCTTCTTTTAACAACAGTATTAGGTGGTATCATTGGTATTCTCAACTATCTCTTCAATATCTTAGTCGCAAGATACACAGATCAAAATATATTTAGTGTATTTAGTGCCGCTATTGGTATTGTATATTTGATTCAGATCCCAGCTATTGCAATACAGTCTTTAATTACAAAAGAGATTGCAAAGAACAAAAACAAGGACCTTAATAGTTACAAGTGGTATTCATTTGGTATTTTTACAATCCTTGGTATTTGTTTTTCTGTTTTGTTTTTTCTTTTCAAAGTAAAAATATCAGGTATAGCTTCTATTCCAGAAGACTTAGTATTTTTTCTCTCATTAACGATGTTGTTTGCATTTGTTAGTCCAGTATCAAAAGGCCTTCTTCTCGGAGAAGAGAGAATTGTAACTGTAAATTTAGTTTTACTTTTAGAAACTATACTTAAGTTTGCAATTGGTGCTTTGGCAATTAAATATGGAGGAGTTGTATGGGCTTTGATTTTAGCAAATTCTGTACCAGCAATGATAACTACATTAGGTATTCTCCCTTTTGTTAAATTCAGAAAGAGTGAAACTGAAAAGATAAGAATGAATTTCAAAGAATTGATTTTGATGACTGTGTCCTTTCTACTTTTAACAATACCTTTTTCTATGGATTTGATTTTAGTCAATCCAGAATTCAGAGCAGAGTATTCTAGTATTTCACTTCTTGGGAAATTGATATATTTTGCCTGTGTTATGACTTCTACAGTTTTGTTTGCAAGAATATCCAATGAGGAATTCGCTAATGATCAAAGAAAGAGTTTGGTTATTTCTTTAACATTGTCCGGAGCTATTGGTTTGTGTATGTCGTTATTCTATTTTTGTTTTGGAGATTTGGTCATTTCTTTAACGGTAGGAGATCAGTATGCTGGTATTGTTGAGTATATTGGTATATTTGGTATTTGTATGACAGGTTTTTCATTGGTATATATGATTATTAATTTTTTCATTTCAAAAGGAGATTATGAATATTTAATAATATTGGTATTAACATCTGTATTGCAGGTGTTGTTGTTTGTATTTAGGAATTCCTCACTACATATGGCAGTTGAGAATCAAGTTATTGTATATTCAGTTCTTACTTTGTTCATATTTTTGTGTTTAATATTTAAATTAAGAAAGTGTAAATAGTATGGAAGAGAAAAGTTTAAAGAAAGAGGTCAAGAATCTTTTTTCTGAGTTTAAGGATTTTGCATTTAAGGAAGCAACTCTAGGTGTTGCTGTTGGTATTATGCTTGGAGGTGCTGTTAAGAGTGTTATTGACTCTTTAGTTAATGATATTTTGACTCCCCCTATTGCTAAGCTGACTTCAGGTATTGACTTTAGTAATTTGTATATTGTTTTAGGAAGAGGAGAATACGATTCATTAGAACAGGCAAGGCTTGCAGGTGCTGTAGTTATTACTTATGGTAATTTCATTTCTGCATTCATTTCTTTCTTGATTACTGCATCCGTTTTGTTCTTCATTGTATATCAGGGTAGCAAGTTAGCGAAGAGAAATGAGAAAAAGATTGAAAGGAATACAAAGGTTTGTCCATACTGTAAATCTGAAATTCACAAAGATGCACGAAAGTGTGCATATTGTGCTAGTGATATTAAGTAGATGTTAGAGATTTTTGTTAAAACAAATTCAAAGAAAGATGAGGTTATTGTTGAGAATGATATTTATTATGTTAGTACCAAGAAGCCTGCAGTCGATGGTAAAGCTAATGATGCAGTAATATATTTGCTTGCAAAATACTTAGGATTACCAAAAAGCAATTTGGAAATACAAAGAGGTAAAACTTCTAAAAGGAAATATATCAAAGTAACTGGACGATGATGGATTCGAACCAACGACCCCTACAATGTGAATGTAGTGCTCTAACCAGCTGAGCTAATCGTCCATTTGGTTATTATACCTCTGTAGGACGATTATATGTAGAATCATTATGTTCTTCTTTTTCCTCTTCTTCTACCTTTATGTTCCCAACCTTAATATCTTGTTTGTAAGATTTCCAAATTAAAAAGAAAGCAAATAGCAAGAATGGAAATGCAAATGCAACAAAAAGATTACGAGTTATTATTCCAGCAACTAACCCTATTAGTATACCTATTCCTAAAATTGTTACCATTCTACCAATTGTCATAGCTTGTATTTGTAAACTTAAACTTCTTTGATTCTCAACTTTTTAGTGATCATGTAGTTATCTTTCTTAACATCTACAACCAAATCTTCAATACTATTAAGCAGTTTGTACTTATTACTATCAATACTAATCTCATATCTACCTTTGTCGACTATGAATCGGTACATACCTTTCTCATTCGTTACTCTCTTAGCAACAATTTTGTTAAATTCTCTTTCTTTGATATACACAGGTATCCCATCTACAGGCTTTCTATTTTTCTTCAATATAACTTTTCCATATTTACCATTTTTGTCGAACAAAGAGGCAATCAAGGTATACAAAGGAAGAATGTACACTAGAGCAATTAAAAGATTTTCCTTCTCAGGATATTTCTGATACATATAGACAACAAGAAGAATGCCGCCTACAAAGATTACAAAGTTTAACAGCAATGCAAACTTTGAGAGAATACTTCTACAAGCAACTATTGCTCTGTCCATTTTTGACATTTCAACAGGATCCATTGGTATTGCAATTTGAATATTACTATCTGAAGAAGAAACAACTAATTTTCCTGTGTATACATTTGAGATTGGATAGTCTTCAGATCCTTTGATATTTTCACTTGGGAATTTGTATCCTCTTTTCGACACCATTATTGTATATTCACCAGGTTCAAGATTACCTGTAATTCTACCGTTCATATTTGTAACTTCAGTTCCTACAAGTTTATTCTCCATATCCATTATTCTTACAACAGCTAGGCTCAAAGGTTCTTTCGTCTGAGAATCATACACAAAGCCATAATGAATTCTTTTTCTTCTGTATCCAAGAGCACTAAATATACTTAAGAAGAATTGTCCAATACTGTAAGCAAATTGAGAAAGTCCACCTAAAGCAGCTGTTGTTCCAACAGCAACAGAGACCGCACCTGTAGCTACAGTAATTGTCTGAAGTTGAGGTTTCTCTATTTCATCAATTGTCCCCTTAATATCATCAAAGACTTGCAATACAACACCTGTTTCTTTCTTCTCTTCTGTCTCTTTTGCTTCTTCATAGTAGCCCATACCACCAGTACCTGTTAATCCATCTGCTACCCAGTATTTAACTCCTCCAATAACTGTGATAGATACATATACATCATTACCTTCAACATTGATTTTCTGAGGGAATGGTCCTGTATATTTTACTCCGCCTTCACAAGTTGGACCGATATCAGCTAACTTTGTAGCACCAGGACAAAGAACAAAGACATTCGTATCTTCTCCAACTACATACATAGTAAATGGCTTTAGTACACCATGGTTTTCATTTAGTTTAATTACTGTTTTCTTCTCTCTTGGGGAAGTAGCTAGTACCACATCTGCCCAATCTCTATCTTTTGCAAAAAGTACTGGTATATCAGCTACTAAATATTCACCTTCTAAAATTCTAACTTCTTTTTCTCCATACTGTCCATTATCTGGATTTGTAAGATCAACATCTGTTTTTTCAACTAATGTAGCTTTCAACATAGAGTCAACATTCTTAAGGATAGCACTAGCACCAATATACAAAGATTCACTCAATGCAGTTTCAACAGAAGCAGAATTTTTTGCTTGAACAGCAAATCCATACTGTTTTCCTAATTCTAACTCTCTAACCTCAATACCATTTACACCTCCGAAGTCTGAGAATTTCCCCCAAACAGGAGTACTCACCAATATATTTTTAGTAAAATCGAGATATTTATTTGTATTAGACTCTCTTATGGCAATATCTGTATTGGAAGGATTTTCAAGATTATTGATGAAAAGTTTTGCTATCTCATTACTTATCCTCTCAATTTTTACCATTGCAGGAACTTGAGCAAATGTGTATGCAGATGTTGTTGTAGACCAGTTTGTTGCAACACCTTGATTGTTTATGCTCTTTACTTTGAAAGAGTATCTAGTATTTGGTTTTAGTCCTAATATATTTACTGTATTACTATATGAAAGAGAGGAAGCATTTGATGTTAAAACATTTAAATCTCTGTTTAAATATTGATTACTTTGTTCCTCCAAAACTTGAATAGTATCTCTTGCATTACCAGAAAGTGACAAAGC
>JAAZOC010000088.1 GCA_012797935.1 Candidatus Microgenomates bacterium
CTTAACGAGAATCGATTTTAGCAGAAAATACTGTGTAATACAACTAGAGAAAGGGAAAGCTAGTGGACTATATATGAAATTGGAATACACCAACATTCTAGTAGTCCACTACCCTTTTGTCTTTTTGCAGAAAAATGAATAATCATTTCTCTTTGATCCGAGGGAGATTAAAAATTTTCGAACCTTTTACTATTGTAGAGACAATATCTCCTTTCTTACCCAAAAGAAGATCCATTCCTTGTAGATCAACAAATCTTGCATCTACAAATTCTCTCGAACGAAAATTGTAAGAAGCAAAAAGGAACGGACCTTTTGGATTACCAAGTGTAACAAGATGATGAATGTACTCGTCAGAATCAATAGTGAAATCATGCACAAATGGGAAAAGAACTCTTACATTCTCTTCCTTTAACATCTCTTCACTCTGAACAAAGATTGGAAAACCATTCTTCCATCTTTTAGTTGGCTTTAGAAAAAGAAATGTTTTCCAACCAACTTTCATCACTTGAGAGCACTTACCATCTTTCAAAATGGTACTCCGTATGCAATTAGGTGGTAACAATGTCCTCACCTCCTTTCTTTAATGAGCTATACAGAAAAAATATCCTGCAAAAAGACACCTAATTCTATAGGATAGTAAGCGTTTTGTAAATAATTAAATACAGAGGGGAAGCTAGTGGACTACTAAACGAAATTGGTATACACCAACATTCTAGTAGTCCACTACCCATTTGTCTTTTTGCATAATTATGATTGGACACAATCAACGACAAGGACGAATAAATTCTCCCTCTTTATCAAAGATGAGATCATCTTCATCTTTTACCCATTCAGGTATTGGAGTCATCCTGACCAACATAGCATCACCCGTAGATGATTCATATGTGGCAAGAAATTTCTCACCTCCGAAAACTGGTCTGACTATATAGTGATCATATTCTTCGGTTAGGATTTCCCTGGATAGAACTTCATAGAAGAGAGCCTTCGCCCTTATCATCATTAGGTTCTCATACATGGAATCCAGCAGTAAACAATATGTGCTGTAAGGTCCATCCCCATCAATGACAAGGTATGGTTTTCCATTCTCATCCTTGATAGCGACATATGCACCCTTAACCTCAGGATCTGTATAGCTATTGAAGAACAAAACATTGTCAACAACGAATGCTGACTTTTCATTTCTCGATCTGAGAAACCTTATCATTCTTCTCCCTTCTTGGTTTTTACGAGCAAAACAGAATATTCTGCAAAAAGACAGTATATTCTATAGGATACGAACGTTTTTGTAAATGTATATGGAAAGCACACTCAGGGGTACAAGCGGGCATGAGCCACAAATAGAAATCATAATACATATAAATATTACCGATATTCACCAGCTCATACCCACTTCGTCTTTTGCAGATTAATAATTATTACTTAAAGAGAAACAAACTTCCCTTTTTCATCAATTTTGAGAAACTTCTTTTGCTCTCCTCTTGGTACAGGTACCGATATAATATCTCCAATAAAACTTGAAGATAGTGAATACAAGGTTGAACCTCTTCCTCTCTTTGACATGTAGATGAGGACATAATAGAAATCACCCTTCTTCACAAAACGGAACTTGAACTTCTCAGAGTCAAGCGAATCGAGGATACAAGGAAAAATCTCCTTGATATTCTCCAAACGAAGAGATTCCTCGTCATGTGGCAAATCCATGAGATACGAATAGGTGTTGCCCCACTCTCTGATATACAAAGATGTATACCCAGATGGACTTTCATACAAAGCAGCCTCTCCGAAAAACTTTTCGATTACTGTATTAACAGAGAAGCCTTTTACTGCAACTACGATTCTTGGAAAACTTTTTGCCATTTTTTAATTTTCTCCTGTGATTGTTAAGAGCTAATGTCCTGCAAAAGACAATATATATTCTATAGGATATTGTTGTTTTTGTAAATCGTTACTAAGACTTACTTATTTGAGAGGATAATTACATAGTCACCATCTTGGACCAAATATTCCTTACCTTGATTCTTTACCAAACCATTTTCTTTAGCTGCATTCCATCCACCAACCTCTATTAATTTTTCAACATTAACAACATCTGCAGTAATAAATCCTTGCTCAAGATCTGTATGAATAACACCAGCAGCCTCTTTTATAGTAGCACCTCTTTCAATACTCCAAGCATTACATTCTTTTTGAGAACCAGTATAGAAAGTTATTAAATTCAAAGTATCAAATGCTGCATATATAATATCCTTCATCATCACAGGTTTCGATCCAAGAAGTTCTACATACTCAGAAATTTCATCATCATTCATCTCTGCCATATCACCAATAAGCTTTACATCTACAACCAAAACCACATCTCCAGTTTTCTTCTCAAGCTCTTCTTTCCAATTCAATACCTTCTCAGAATCCATTCCTTCTTTGCAATTTAATACCAAAAGCCTTCTCTTCGAAGTAAGCAAAAACATATCATACAAAATCTCTTCTTCCTCAATTGTAAACTTCATATCTACAACAGGAATACCTTTATTTAAACCCTCTAAAACCTTTTTCAAAACCTCAAGTTCTTTCTTTCCTCCTTCATCACCTATCCTACTCATTTTCTCTGCATTTCCCATTTTTTTCTCAACACTTTCAATATCCTTCAATATTAATTCAGATTGTACAATATCAAAATCTTCAACAGGGTCAACCCTATCATACACATGAGTAATTGTATTACTTTCAAAAGCTCTTAACATATACATAATTACATCAACTTCTCTGATATGAGAAAGAAATTGATTGCCTAACCCCTCTCCTTGAGATGCACCTTTAACCAATCCCGCTATATCAACAAATGTCATAGCAGAAGGAACAATCTTTTCTGCTTTAAAAAACTCAGCCATTTTTTTCAATCGCTCATCTGGTATTTCAACAACTCCAACATTTTTATCTATTGTACAAAAAGGAAAGTTCTGTGCAGGAACAGCCATCTTGGTTAAAGAATTAAAAACTGTAGATTTCCCAACATTTGGGAGTCCTACAATACCAAGAGAAAGTGAATGTGATCTTTTAATAGACATATCGCGATTATATACCAATATCTTAATAGATGATATATTTATCTATATATTTCTTTGATTTAACATTAACTCAAACTGCAATGAAATTCCTAAAAGTATCTTTCATATTCCTACTCTCTTTTTGCATCTCTTTTTTCTCTTTAACTGCGAAAGCATTCGCAGCAAGTGAAGATTTTCAGATAGTTAATAACATGATTATTAATTACACTACTGGTGAAGATTTTGTAAAAGTTGAAAATGAATATACTAGATCAGTTGAAAACAGCAAATACTATTTTCCAGCAACAAGTGAAAAAATATTTCATATACCAGATATACAAGGAGAAAATGAAGAAAAAATAACAGCAGAGAGAGACTTTAAAATCAAATCTTTAACTGTAACAGACGAATATGGGAAAAGTGTGAAGTATTCTATCGAGAAGAAGAATTCTGGAGAAGGCATATATGTAACAGTTCCCAATTACAAAGAAACAACATCTAGAAGTCCATATAAGTTAATTGTCACATATAATACACACGACTATATAAAGAGAATTGGTGATTTCATTTCAATTATTGGTACCTCATTACCAAAAGATACTCAGTTCTCAGTTACAGATAAAGGTAACAATACAATTACGGCATACAACTATAATCTTTCAATAGTTACAGACGAGAATATACCTACCCTTTCAAAGGCATACCCAGAATTCACAACGGAAACAAAGAATAGAAAAACATACTATAACTTTACACAAACAAGTAGATTAGAATCTTCTCCATTTTTAGAATTTGGAACTTCTGTTGTTTACAGATTTGAGATGAGTTATGTGACACCAAAAACAGATAATATTATTCCTGAAAAATATTCTTCAATCATTAGGGCTCTTTCAGCAAATATATATGAAATTTCTTTACCAAGAGAGTTTGGGGAAACAAATCAGAGAGTATATTTTGAGAATGTCTCTCCTTCTCCTATCGATATATACAAAGATGAAGAAGGTAATGTAATAGCACTTTTTGAGGTACCTGCAAACAAAGAAAGTGCAATAAATATAACTGGATATATAACTTTAGAGCAGAATAGTTTTAAAGATATTACTTCTCCAACTAATACATCTTTAAGTGAATATTTAAAGAAAGTGGACGAGAGTTCTTTGACAAAGAATTATCTTAAATCAACTAAGTATTGGGAAAGTAATGATTCTTTCATTGTAGAAAAAGCTACTGAGCTATCAAAAGATATTACAACATTAAAAGATTTAATCTCTGCTGACTACAAATATGTAAATGACACATTAGACTATGATGATAGCAAAGCGAATTCGGACAATGAGAGGATCGGGGCAGTAGCAGCCCTTAAAGGAGGTGGCTCTGTATGTATGGAATATGCAGATTCGATGATTGCCATATTAAGAGCACAAGGGGTTCCTGCAAGAGCAGCTTTAGGTTATGCCAATCTATCAACCGAGAAAAAAGAGAATCAGATTAGACACCAATGGGTTCAGATATGGATTCCCGATTATGGATGGTATTCGATAGATCCTACTTTTGAGAGTTCGAATCAAAAAGTTGGACAACAAATAGATAGGATTTTGTGGGAGACTTTTAACAGTGATACATTATCAAATATTAGAGTTTTTTCAGCAGATAATGTAAACGATATGACAACAGAAGGTTTTTCTCTGAGTATATACGGAGTAGCAGATAAGATTGATACCAATTCATTGAATGCTTATGGTGATTTAGTACCAAACAAAGATTATTCAAATGGACTACCAGAAAACAATGGGTTTAGTATTCCAAATTGGTTTAACACATTTTTGAAAGCAACTGTTTTAGGTAGAGCCTTGGTAATAACAATACCTGCCCTACTAACCTTGGCAGTATTAATAGTAGTAATACAATCTATTACTCTATTAGTTAAAAGATTAAAGAATAGAACTAAGAAAATTTAAATATCTTGTCTATATTTAAGAATCCTGATCCTTTCTGAAGTCTACTATCTGTGGTTGCATATATAGTTAAAAGCTTCTCACCCTTCTTTACTTTTTCTCCAGGCATCTTGTTAATATATATACCAGCTTCTTTTATCTTTGGATTTCCCAAGGCTCTAGCTATATTTACTAATTCAATATTGTTAATCATCTTAACCTCTCCATCTCTATCTGAAAGAAGATCTTTTTGTAATTCTGCACCTACAATCTCAGAAGAGTCTATTCTCTTTACTGCTCCTTGAGCTTCTGCAATAGTCCAGAACTTCTCTAAAGCTCTTCCTGTTTCAAGTATCTCTCGTGCAAATTTCTTACCCTGCCCCTTCTCTGAGACATCTGTCATCTCAAACAGCTTACCAGCCATTGTAAGTACAATATCTTCCAGTTCAGTACACCTATCTTCTTTTTGCTCAAGTATCTTCAAAGACTCTCTTATCTCCATATTAGGTCCTACACTTCTACCATCTGGCTTGTTAATATTCCTTTTTATCGTTTCACACTTAATCCCAAATTTGGCAAAAAGTTTCTTAAATTCTTTGTCTAACATAACTACATCTTCTGGTCTTTCAATTTTAGAACCTTTTCCATATGGCAAATCAATGAGTATATGACTAATGCCCATAGATACTTTTTTAGCAACAATACTTACTAAAACTTTTTGGAATTCTTGTATACGAAGTGATCTCTCAACATTAATAATTACATCATCTGCAGGAGAAAGTTGTAATGAGCCACCCCAGAACATACAACCTCCTGTCTGTCTTACAACTTCTAAAACTTTTTCTTTAGAAAGAGCTACTGGCATAACTACTTCTAGGATATCGGAGGTACCTGCAGGAGAAGTAATAGCTCTAGTTGACGTATTTGGGACAATAAGACCACCTTCTACAAGTATTGGAACAAGTGTTGGAGTAATTGCTTTACCAGCTACACCACCAATTGAATGTTTATCTGCAACAAGTTCTCCATTTCCACGAATACCTTTGAAAGAAAGGATATCACCTGACTCTGCCATACCTTTTGTCATCCAGTATATTTCATCATCATTAAAACCTGGATTAAAGAATGTAGAGATAAAGAAGGCAATTTCTGTCTCCCTAAGTTTTCTACTTCCAATATCTTCCATAATTAAATGAAGTTCTTCTTCTGAAAGAGATTTACCTAAGAGTTTTTTGCTAATTGCATCTAAAGACTTACTAGGTTCAGGAATGTCTACAAAAACAGACCCCCCATTATCTATGTCATACTGTTTCCATATTTCCTCAAAGAGACCTATTTCGCCCTCTAGGACTTTAGAATCTGTTTCCATAACATCAGCATAAAGTTCGATCTCACCAAACCCTATCAATATTACCTCTCCTTCTCTAACACCTAACCTCTCAGCATCTTTTCTATTCAAAATCACATTGAAATCATTATCTTCTCCTAGGTCTAAATTTTTGCTTCTTAAGTAGAATGACATATTTTGTATTTATTATATTTTATTTACTATCCATGGATATTTTGATTTAACTGTATCAACAATATCTTTTGGTTCAATGATACCAAGCTCTGTAATATATCCAGTTATTAATTCTCTATCAATCACTTCAAAAGCAGGATTGTATATATCTAAACCTTGAGGAGCATCTGGCCAAAGTTCTTTACTCTCTCTTACTTCTATTTTGTTATTTGCTATTGTACTTTGAATATCTAATTTCAAAGATGGAGTTACTACATACAAAGGTTTTTTAGCAAAGTATGAGGCCATACCTATTCCCCAACTGCCAATTTTGTTTACTGCACTTCCATCTCCAAGAATTTCATCACAACCAATTAAGATAGCTTCTACAGGAACATTTCCTCTTCCAATTATGAATGATTCCGCACTACTATCTGCAATCATTGTTGTTTTTATTCCTGCTGCAAGTAAGTTCTTTGCTGTTGTTCTACCTTGAAATAATGGCCTAGTTTCAGTACACACTACTTCAAAACTATCTTTACCTTGAGCAATACTTTTAATCAAAGAAACTACTGTCGAAGAGTGGCAATGTGTGAATATTTTGTTGTAAATTCCAAGAGTATTTTTACCATTATTTGTAAGTTCGTATTTTGAAGAATTAATAATTTCTAAATAATCATCACAGAGTTCAGTAAGAACCCGTTTCATACTGCTTACTTCTGGTAAATCATGGAATTGATTTTTAAAAGATAATTTTACAAATGTTACACCATTTGTAGCCAATGGTTCATTCTCTCTTGCTCTAGAAAGCTTCTCTCCTACCTCTATAAACTCATCAAAGAACTTTTCGCTATTAGTTTCAGTAGTCAATTGAAGATACATTTTCATACCTTCGAAGGTTGCAATGCATACATTAGTAGCTCCTTGTATGTTCAAATCTTGTATTCCTTTGTATATCTCTTCTATTTGTTTAAACATTATCTTTTAATCTAATTTAACTATCTCTTCTTGTTCTGGCATATATATCTCATTATTTATCTCTGTTGCTAAATTAGCTGCAAATTCATTCATAATATCGTCATCTCCATGCACTAAGAATATTTTCTTAGGCGTATGACCAAAACTTCTTAACCAATACCTCAGATCTCTTTCATCACCATGGCCTGAGAATCCTCCAAGAGTATGTACCTTGGCTTTGTTCTCATATTCACTTCCCATTATTTTTAATATCTTTTCACCATCAACTATTCTTCTTCCTAAAGTTCCATGTACTTGGTAACCAACAATAACTACATGAGTTGATGGATCTTCAATATTGTTTTTAAGGTGATGAAGTATTCTTCCCCCAGTGCACCTTCCACTACCAGCTATAATTCCAACACCTTTTTTCCCTGCTAATCTTTTTGATTCCTCAGAACTCTCTACTTTGTGCAATTCTCTAAAATCAAATGGGTCATCACCTTTTTTAAGAAGTCTTTTAGCATCTTCATCATAGTAATCTGGATACTGCCTAAATATTTCTGTAGCTTTTGATGCCATTGGGCTATCAAGATACACTGGCATACTAGGAACTAATCTATTTTCTAGGAAAAGATTAATCTCGTACAAAATTTCTTGTGTTCTTTCAATCGCAAAAGAAGGTATCAATACATTTCCACCTTCCTTCTGAGCTGCTTGTAATATACCTAGTAGTTCTAATACTGTTTCGCTCCTCTCTTTGTGAATCCTATTACCATATGTAGACTCACAGACTACATAGTCTGCTTCTCTAATCAAATCAGGATCACATACAATTCTAGCTCCTGGTTGTCCTAAATCGCCAGAGAATACAAATTTCCTTGTTCTTCCAGAATCAACTTTCAGCCATATCTCAAAAATTGCAGAACCCAATATATGCCCTGCATCTCTCATTCTAAATTCACATACATCAGTAACATTTACAGAATTACTGTAAGGATATACTTCAAAATATCTCATTGCTTCCTCAACATCTTGTTCAGTAAACAATGGTTTTCTTTCAGTACTTCCATCATTTCTTGGATTTGCAATCCATCTTTTAGCTTCTTCTTCCTGAAGGTTTGCAGAATCTAGAAGAATTATTCTTGCAAGATCTCTTGTTGGTTGAGTACAGATTATTCTTCCCCTAAAACCTTGCTTAACAAGAAGAGGAATTCTACCAGTATGATCAAAATGTGCATGTGTCAAAAATACAAAATCTATATCAGCAGGATTAAAAGGAAACGGTTTAAAATTATTTTCTTCTAATTCATCATCTCCTTGAAAGGCTCCACAATCTACAAGAAATTTAATATTTTCTGTTTCTACATAGAAGCAAGAACCTGTAACTGTTTTCGCCGCTCCTAGAAATTGTATATTCATTTAGGCAGTAGATTTAAATAATATGTATATGATATGACAAATACCACTAGCAAGACAACCCTATGGTAACTTTGCTATGTATTTAGCTTTTTCAAGTAATTTCTCTTTGGAATTAAGTAATGGATCCTCAACTACCAAATCTAGTAATTCTTTAAGAATCAAACCTACAAAAGGACCTTTCTGTACACCAAGTTCAACAATATCATCACCAGTAACTTTAAGATCAGTTACTTTCAATGCCATATCTTGCATCCTTATCTGAGATATTCTGTTTTGAAGCAGTGTTATTTCTTCTGGTTTAAATGCAGTAGAAGGATTAGATTGAGCATCTGCCATCCTTAATTTAAATAGATCTTCAATATTTTCATCCCCTACCCTCTGTATGAATCTTCTAACTGCGGCATCTGTCCATTCGTGCATTTCAACATTTTCCTTCTCTTCTTCTGTCATCTCCTCTTTAATATGAGGATAGTAGAACATATGATTTTTCACCAATGTTTTTACTCTAGAGATTTCAGATTGAGGAAATTTCATCCTTTTCATAATTTCTTCA
>JAAZOC010000089.1 GCA_012797935.1 Candidatus Microgenomates bacterium
ATATACAAAATTCTCATTTACTACCAATGCAAAGTTAGCTGGTATTGTCCAAGGAGTTGTAGTCCAGGCTACTAATTTTACTTTTTCTCCATTTGTTTCTTTTGAGAATTTGTCTGTTTTAAGTGTAAATTTTACAAAAATAGAAAGATCCTCTACATCTTCATATGTATCATCCATTCCAACTTCAAAGTTTGATACAGGAGTAGAAGTATCTGTTGAATACAAGGAAACTCTCTTTCCTTTGTATACATATCCTTTTTCCCACATCTGTTTAAAAGCCCATATTACAGATTCGTTAAATTCTGGATCCATTGTTTTGTAAGCATTATCAAGATCTACCCATCTACCAATCTTCTCGATATACCATCTCCAATCGGAAATATGTTGATCAACAAAAAGCTTACATTGTTTAACATACTGTTCAACACCAATGTTATTCTCAACATCATATCTATCTTTAATACCATACTTTTCATTTACCTTTGTTTCAATTGGAAGTCCATGACAATCCCAACCCCATACTCTCCTAACCCTGTAACCTTTCATTGTCCAATATCTTGGGATAATGTCCTTTGGTATTGATACAAGTAATGTTCCGTAATGAGGCATTCCAGAAACAAATGGAGGACCATCTACAAAGGAGTATCTTCTTTCCTTTGGTCTCTGTTCAATTGATTTGTTAAATGTATTATTCTCTTTCCAAAAATCATTAATCCTATCTTCCATTGTAGAGAAATTTACCTGTGGATTCACATCTACTATTTTTGATTTAGACATGTTTTTTAAATATATAATTTAAACAAAAAGCCCCCTTACGAGAATTAGGATAATTGTATACTAATCTTCGTAAAGGGGCGAATATATTACATATTTCGCGGTACCACCCTGTTTCAGAGTTCCATTACTGAAACTCTCTTCTTAACCACACCAAAGTATGGTCTTAGTCTGTGATTACGGAGACCTTCCGGTGGAGTCTACTAGCAATGTGCTTTCTTTCCACCACTCACCAGTGATATCTGGGTCAAAGTGTTGTCCAATTATATCATAGTCTTCCAGAAAACAGTGAATAGTGGTATAAATTAGAGATATAATTTTACATAGTAAAACTATATGAGCTACAACGATTGGGAACAAAGAAAAGAAGAAACAGAAGATGATAGTACAGAAAGATCTATTGCTTACCATCGAGAACTCGTGGAACAGTACCTCCAAGAAAACGGTTTGAAAGGATATGCAATTGGAGAAGGATATGGCTACTTAATGAGAATATTCCATATATGTGTATTGGATCCATATGAAGAGAAACCAAAAGATATACTTGTCTTTGTAGATAAACTTTCTTCATTCCAAAGTGATCTTTCAGTATCACCAGCAGAAAAAGAGAAATATACTCTTAAAAATACTGAAGATGGGATGCAAATTGATATACAGAAAGATGAGAAATCAAATTTCTTTGTAAAAACAGATCCTCTAGGAAATATTATCTCCATTAGAGACTAATTTGCCGGACATAGATTCGAACTATGATTAACTGCTCCAGAGGCAATCGTCCTACCATTAGACGATCCGGCATTAACCCTCACTATTATACCTGATATTTGTTTAATCTTGAAATAACGGTATCTTTTCCTAATACTTGGATAATTTGATATAGGTCTGGAGTTCTTGTCCTTTTTGTCAAAGCAACTCTAATTGTCATAGCGACATCTCCTGGTTTACAACCAAGGTTCTCAGCAACTTCCTTTATTTTTCCAAACCATGTATCTAGATCATTGGAAATATCAAAAACATTTATATATTTTGAAATGATATTTTTTTGCAAATCAACACTTACCCTATCTGAAATATCTTCACACTCATACTGCTCAAACATGTTGTCAAAGAATATAACAAATTGATCTTTAACATCCTCATACTTAACAATATCTTTCCTAATTCTATCTCCTTCTCTTTCTATATTTAACACCCTAATACAGTAATCCTTGTTTTCATTCAACAAGGATGCTAAATCTTCATCAAATGTTAATGCCCAATCCAAAGCATTTTTGTATACTTCTTCTGCGGAAAGTGTAGCTATATACTCCTTACACATATCATTCAGCTTAACAACATCAAAAAGTGCTCCTGCATTGTTAAATTTCTCAAATCTAATTCTAAAATCATCTAAACTTAATCCTTTATTTTGCAATTTCCAATCGTAGAAATTTGAATTAATGATATTTAACATATATTCAAGAACTCCCTGTTTTGGATATCCTTTTTCTACATAGTACGAAACGGCAGCTTCTGGATCTTTTCTTTTACTTAGCTTCCTCTTCTTTCCATCGTCAAGCTTCATCAATGGTGATATATGTGCATATGGAATTTGTTTGAAATCTAGTTTTGAGAAAAGCTCTACATGAAGAGGTACAGAAGAGAACCATTCATCTCCTCTTGTAACATGTGTAATACCCATTAAAGTATCGTCAATTGGATGTGCAAAGTGATATGTAGGATATCCATCAGATTTTAACAATACAGCATCCATATCATTTTCCCTTAGTGTGACATTCCCTTTTATCAAATCATTCATCGTAAAAGAGTTTTCAATATTTCCAGTTGAATACAATCTAATTACAAATTTAAGATTCTTTTTCATCTCCTCTTTGATATCTTCCAAGCTTGCATCTCTCCACTTAGCCCATTTACCATAGCACCCAGTTCTAATACCAAGTTTCTCCTGTTCTTCTCTCATACTTTCTAATTCTTCAGAAGAGAGGAAACACGGATATGCATAACCTTTAGATACTAAATCCTTTGCAAATACTGCATATATATCTAATCTTTGACTTTGAATATATGGACCATATACACCTACTCCATTTTCTTCGTCTACCATACCTTCATCAAATTCAATACCAAAACCTTTTAAGCCATTAACAATTAAAGATACTCCATTCTCAATTTCTCTTTCCTTGTCTGTATCTTCTATTCTGAGAATTGAAACACCTTCTGTTTGTTTTGCAAATCTTGTAGCAACCAAACCAGAATATACATTACCAATATGCATAAATCCTGTTGGGCTGGGTGCGAATCTTAGCACCATTGCTCCCTCTTTTAGTTCTCTCTTTGGATACTCTTTCAAAATATTCTCTACATTTGTAGTTACATTTGGAAACAAGAGTTCTGCTAATTCAATATTTTCATCGTTTGTTCTCATAGACAATTGATTCTACAGATAAGTATTGCTAAGATTATACCATGACATTAACAGAAGCAGCATTTTGGACAAAAAGATTTGGGGTTATCGCTTTAGGGGCAGGAATTATTTTCGTAGTAGTAGTATTGATCCTTACAATACAACCTAAAGATGAGATGCCTCCAGAGTATTTGACTGCTAATTTTGCTTGTACAGAGAAGAAGGAAGAGTTCTTACAACATAAACTTGAGATTCCTTCATTGGCTCTTGCTGATGGTTCTGAGATGGTTTTTGAGATATTGACTGACACTGGTAAGATTGATTCTCTGCCACAGATTATTAATGTATATGATTTTGATATTCCAACACAATCACTTAGTGCACAGGCAAATGCTAAGATTCTTGCAAAAAAAATTGGCTTTGATCCAGAACAAGTAATTCGTAAAGGTACTCAAAGTTATGTATTCGTAGACAAAACAAATAGTAGAACTCTTGAGATACAGGCAAAGAATATGAATTTCAATTTGAAGACAGAGCCTGCACAGATAAAAAAGATTGCAGCTAATGGTACTCTTCCTTCTGAGCAGGATGCTAAATTACTAGCTACCAGTATGTTAAGAAGTTTAGGTTTGTATTCAGATGATTATGAATTAGGAACACCTCAACTAACATATATAAATATAAATCCAGACGGAAGTTACAGCAAAGCTTCTTCTGCTTCGGAAGCAGAATTGATCAAGATTGATTTTGTTAGAAAGAAATCAATGATAACAATTCCTTCAAATATCGTTGGTGCAGAAGATATGATCAAATCTTTGACAACAAGATTAGGAATGGAACCTACATTGACAAACACAATTGTTAATGACGAGAGATTAGAGGTATATACATACGACACAATTGTTTCCTATCCTGAGACACAAAGGCATAACATATCTGTATATGTAGGTGCAGAAGATAATGAAAACAAGACTGCAGGTAATGTAATGAATGCAATATATCAAATTGACTATGTATATTGGCCAGTACAAGTAGAGCCTTGTGGTACATATGAATTAATATCTCCTCAAAAAGCAATCGAAGAAGTTCAAGCTGGGAAAGGTAAGATTGTATATCTCTACGAAAAGAATGGTGATGATGTTGTTCAATATACTCCGAGAAAAGTTAAGAAGTTTGTTGTTACAAAAGATATCTTCATTACATACTATGAATCAAAAGATGAATTGCCATACCTCCAACCTGTATATGTAATATCTGGAGATGCAATATTTGAAGGAGATATAAAGGGATCTTTTGATATTTACTACCCAGCTATTAACTATGATATTGTACAAAACAAGATTGAATTGCCAGCTGCAAAAGTAAAAGAAAAAACTTCTTGGTTGTAACTTTGTATTGTTAATGTTTACCTCAATGATATATAATTCGGTTATACATTATCTTTAATAATACCTTCATGGAAAGAACATTAATTGCAGATTTAAAAAACAATATTGGTAAAGAAGTAAGAATTAGAGGAAGAGTTGATACAGTAAGAGATCAAGGAAAGATTGCTTTCATGATAGTAAGAGATAGAACTGGATATGTACAGTGTGTAGCATGGATTGGTAATAGCGAGGAGATATTAAATAAAGTTAAATCTACAACTTTAGAATCAATTGTAGATATCACTGGAACAGTAAAAGAAGCAAAGCAAGTTGCTGCAGGATATGAATTAGAAATCTTGGGTATTAATGTTGATTCTGTTTCTGCTTCTCCACTTCCAATTGTCATAGAGGAAGAGCATAGTGATAATGTTTCTGCATTAGATATGAGATTAGATTACAGGTGGATAGATTTGAGATCTAAGAAGAACAATTTAATGATGTCTGTAGCAACTTCAATGACTGCTGGTTTAAGAGATTTTTGTTTAAGAAATGATTTCAAAGAGATACAAGCTCCAAGAATTATTAGTGCAGCTAGTGAATCTGGTGCTAATGTTTTCGAGGTTAAATATTTTGATAGGAAAGCATATTTAGCACAATCACCACAATTCCATAAACAGATGGCAATGGCAGCTGATTTAGAAAGAGTTTTCAATGTTGGCCCTGTCTTTAGAGCAGAAAAATCATTTACAACAAGACACTTAACAGAATATACAAGTTTTGATGTTGAGATGGCATATATTGATTCATATAAAGAGGTGTGTCATTTTGAGCAAGAGATGATTAAGTCAATGTTGAAAGATGTTAAAGAAAAATACGGTGAAGATATTAAGAATGTGTTTGGTGTTGAAGTTATAGTTCCCGATGGTGATTTCCCATATTTAACAATGAAAGAAGCAAAAGAGAAATTGGCAAGCAAAGGAGTACCAAGTAAAGAAGAAGGCGATTTTTCTCCAGAGGAAGAGAGAGCTATATGTGAGATAACAAAAGAAGAAACGGGTTGTGAATTCCTTTTTGTAATTGATTATCCTTACAAGAATAGAGCTTTTTACCATATGAGAAATAATGAGAACAAAGATCTTGCTTTAGGTTATGATCTTTTCTGGAAAGGTGTTGAGATTACAACAGGAGCACAGAGAGAACATAGATATGAGATATTGAAAGAGAATGCAAAAGAGAGAGGTCTGTCAGAAGAATCATTAAAAGATTATCTTGAGTATTTCAAATATGGTTGTCCACCTCATGGTGGCTTCGCAATTGGAACAGAGAGACTTTTGATGAAATTATTAGAGTTAAATAGTGTATTGGAAACTACATATTTACCAAACACACCAAACAGATTAGGAAAGTTAATTAACAAGAATTAGTTTTTAGAATATCTCCATTCTTTAACACTAAACTGAATACTTTGTCGTCCATTCCATATATTTATATCTGGATACCCTACGACATCTATTTCATCATTTTCTTTAAGGTTTTCTGTATCTTCATTACATCCAAACATTATTAGTGTTAGCAAATCAATACCATTACCTTTAACAAGTAGCTTCATATGGTTACTTTCTTTTCCCATAATATTTTTCTTTACCACTATTAAGTGAGAAAGTGCAATAACTGGTTTTGTATTACCATATCCAAATGGTTCCAGAGTATTTAATTTATCAACTAAGCTATATGACACATCATCCGATTCAAGTAGCAAATCAATATACAGTTTTGGAACAAGTTGTTCCTTCTTTATTTTCTTGTTTGCATATTCAATAATTTTTTCTTTAAACTCCTCTACTTTCTCCTCTTTGACTGTAAAACCCGCTGCTAGCTCATGACCACCAAACCTATGAAGATATTTACTGAATTTTGTTAATGTCTTAGTTATATCAAAACCAGATATACTTCTTGCAGATCCTTTTATTACTCCTTCATTGTTAGTTGCTACTAACACAGGCTTATGAAATTCTTCTTGTAGTTTACCAGCAACTAAACCGATTACTCCTTCGTGCCAATCTTTACCCAATACAAATAGTAGATTGTTTTCTAAATCAATATTCTTCTTGGATATTTCTAAAAGGTCTTGGGTTATTTTCTGTCTATCAAAGTTTAGGTTTTCAAGTTGATTAGCAATTTCTTTACATTGAGTATCATTACTACCTACCAAAAGTCTAACAGCATCCATTGGAGAACCTATTCTTCCAGCAGCATTTATTCTTGGACCTAAGATATATCCAATGTGGTAAGAGGAGATATCTTTTAGATCAATTCCAGCTCTCAGCGCTAATTCTCTCAATCCTTTTCTTCTACCTTTTCTCATTTGTTGCAAACCATATTTCACAAATATTCTGTTTACATCTACAAGTGGCATTAGATCAGTTATTGTTGCTAAAGCAACAAGATCCAAACCTTTAGTGTCTTCAGTAATGTTACTATCCATTCCTACAATATCCTTAATTGCCTGTACAAGAAGAAATACTACAGCACTACCACATATTTCTCTTTGAGGATATTCCTTCTCAGGATACATTTGATGTACAAGTGGATAGTCTAAATTTTCTAGTAATAATTCAGGAGGTTGATGGTGATCTGTAATGACAAATTTAAGTCCTTTTTCATCTCTGTATCTTTTAATTAATTCTTTATCTCTGACACCACAGTCTACTGATATCAGTAATTTTCCACCAAGATCAATTACATCATTTAATGAATCTTCAGTTAATCCATATCCTTGCTCTATACGATTTGGAATATATGGTAAAACATCTATCTTGGTATTAAGAAATTTAGACAAATCTTTGTAAAGAAATTCCCATATTATGCTAGATGCACAGATTCCATCAGCATCATAGTCTCCATGTATGATTATTTTTTCTTTCAACTCTATACTTTTAATGATTTCCTTTGCTGCTTTCTTTGTATCAAAAAGTTTCTTGTAACTAGGAATATCTGAAATATTTGGTTCTAGGAATTTAGATTCGTTTTCTATATTTCTAGATTGAAGAATATGTTTCAAAATATCGTCTTCTTTTTTCTTTGGGAATATCCATTCCCTCTTAGTCTGTAAACTCATTTATGAATTGCTCAATTAAATCCCAATTAAAACCTTTCCTTAACAAGAAATCAATTTTCTTTCTATCTTCAAAAGTAATTTTTTCTTGTTTGAATTTTTTCTCATATACTTTTTTTAGCATGCTATACTCATCTTCTACCAATTCATTAACTTTCTCCTCTGCAATATCTCTTGATACTCCTTTAGAGAGAAGCTCTGATATCAATATTGCTTTTCCTCTTGGTTTGTTCTTAATTCTTGATTGAACAAAAAGTAAAGCAAAGTTACCATCATCAATATACCCATATTCATTTAATTTACGAAGAACATATTCAATTGTATCTTCTAATTTTTCTTTGGATATATCAGAGTACCACTTACCTTTTTGCTTCAAAGAAAGTTCTCTTAGGTATTTCTTAACTTGAAATTGAGTCTTAGGACCTCTAGCTATGTAATCAACCGATCTTGAAAGAAATCTATTTTGAATCTCATCCTTGAATATATTTTCAGACTCTAGATCAGCAATTTCTTTCCCAACATACAAAGAGTATTTAGCAACAATATCCAAAGATATACCACAAAAGAATTGGTTGTCCAAGAACATACTTACCCTTGATGGGTCCTTCTTTTGAGATGCTAATTTTGTAATTTTCATCTACTTAACTTTTGCTTTAACTTCTTTCTCTATCTTTTCTCTTAATTTTTTATCTTCTCTTAAAACATCTGCGGTAGCTTCTCTACCTTGTGCCAATTGTACATCTCCATACTTAAACCAAGTCCCAGATTTTTGAAGTATTCCTAATTCAAGTGCAGCATCAATCACACTACTTTCTTTGTCTATACCCATTGGATATATCATATTGAAGGTAGCTTCTTTGAAAGGAGGTGCAACTTTGTTTTTAACAATTTTCACTTTTCTTGAATGTCCAACTACTTGTCCATCTTTAAGAATCTTGTCTTTTTGTCTAATATCCATTCTTACAGAAGCATAGAATTTGAGTGCATTACCACCAGTTGTAGTTTCAGGATTTCCAAACATAACTCCAATCTTCATTCTTAACTGATTTAGGAAGATTATTGTTGTTCCAGATTTACTACTTATTGCTGTAATTTTTCTTAATGCTTGAGACATTAATCTTGCTTGTAATCCCATATGGCTATCTCCCATATCTCCTTCTATCTCAGCTCTTGGTGTAAGTGCTGCTACAGAGTCTACGACGATAACTCCAAATGCTGCTGATCTTACTAATGTCTCTAAAATCTCTAATGCTTGCTCTCCGAAATCTGGTTGAGATATATACAATTCATCAATATTCAGACCAATATTCTTTGCATACGAGGCATCAAAGGCATGCTCTGCATCTATGAATGCAACAGCTTCTCCCATTCTCTGTGCTTCAGTAAGGATATGAATGGCCAGTGTAGTCTTACCAGAGGACTCAGGACCGTAGATTTCAATAATTCTACCCTTTGGTATACCACCAACACCTAAGGCAACATCCAAGGACAATGCACCAGTTGGAATGACATCAATATCTACTTTTTTCTGATCACCAAGTTTCATTATAGATCCTTTACCAAACTGTTTCTCTATTTGAGATATCGCCATTTCAATGGCCTTCTTTTTAGGAGACTCAACTACTGGTGTTTCTACCTTCTCTTTTGTCTTAACTACTTCTTTCATATTTATGGGCTATTTAATTTAAGAATATATTTAAGGATAACAGAGGAGAATGATTGAGTCAAAGACCTAAAGTAATTAGTTAATTAACCGATAATATTTTTATACAAAATCTCTTGAGAGTACTTTTGAGAGATTTTCAACAAATGAATTTCTTAAACTCTCATCCTCTCTGATGTATCTTGCAACTTCAATTTGGATAGCTGGAATTCTTAGATTGGAAGCAACGAATTCGGTTATTGTCTCTTGATTGTTGTCTAAAAGTCTAAGAACTGAAACATTTATACCTCTTAATTCTCCATGTCCAAGAGAATCTTTAATTTTCATTGCCAATTTTCTAGATCTCAAGAATTTAGTTGGATAGTAGATACCAATATCATACAAATGTTCATCACTTAAACCATGTATGTCAGCAACAAATTTTATCTTTTCAGTTTTTACAATTTCAACTATTTCTTGCTTATATGGATTATCTTTCTCTTTGTGGAAGTTTGGATCATAGTCTATATCCTTTGATGAATATATGCCAAAACATTCAATATTTCGACAAACCTCTTCCACTATTGCATCTGTCAATGGCTCACCTTGTTTGTATGCCATGTTTAATCTTGGCCTCCTATGTGCATACACATGTGGTGCTGAAAGAAGGAGAGAAATTTTACCTTGTATAACTTTGTATTCTGGGCAATTCATTACAAATAACTTACCATATATTGATGTACTTTTTCAAATATGTAAAAATTAAGTGAATAAATTTATATAACTAATTATGAAGAGATTATTTAATTTGATAGCAGTTTTTGTACTATCAATCATTCCATTGTCATTAATGGCAACACCTTTGTTAGCACAAGCAGAAGAAGATACTATGCTTGATACCTCATACGAAGATTATGATTGGGAGTCATATGTACCTCATGATTATGAATACGATTATAACTACGACTTTGATTCCTCAAATATTTCAGAAGAGGGGATTGCTGCACTTGGAGCTTTAGGCATACTGTTTGGAGGAGTAATGTTATTCATAGCTCTTGGAACTTCTTTTGTTCTTTACATATATTCTTCATTTGCATTGATGACAATTGCAAAAAAATTAGAAATGGAGAATGCATGGTTTGCATGGATACCAATATTGAATCTGGCTTTACTTCTAAAGATGGGAATGCAAAATCCATGGTTAGTACTTCTAATCTTAATCCCTGGAATTGGTGCTTTCATATTGGCTGTACTTTCTGTAATTGCAATTATGAAGGTTTGTGAAAAGAGAGGTTATGACAAATTATTAGGATTGTTAAGTTTAGTACCTGTTGCAAACTTAATCCTTCTTGGTGTATTGGCCTGGGGAAAGAAGTAAGAAAATCTTTCACGATCTATAGGGGGTACTTAGTATCCCCTATTTTGTTCATCATTACCCATATCTGGTAAGAGTTGTGGTTGAGGTTCAGATTCTAGGATTCCTTCTTGTTTTACTCTATCAACTCTTCTTACGAGTTGATTGAATCTAGTTGTATTAACAGTATCATACTGCTTTTGAAGAGAGTCTATTCTTTCTCCAATTTTGTAAAATGATTCAGAGAATGTATCAAACTCCTTCTCAAAAGCTTTAACATGTCCAATAATATTATATATATTCTTCTGAACTCTAAAATTCTCATACGACTGTTTAACCATTCTCAATATAGCTGTAAAACTAAACGGACCTGCTAAAACAACTTTATTTGCCATTGCTTCCTGTGATATTTCAGGCAATTTGTCATATATATATGAAAATATCATTTCATTTGGAATGAAAAGAATAACAAAATCAACAGTCTTATCCTCTGGATTTATATAGTCTCTATTCGTTACTTGTTTGATCTTCTCCTTAACATCTCTTTCAAACATCTTCATATACTTCTCCTTCATATCCTTATCCTCTGTTTCAGACATTCTTTGAAGATTAGCATAAGGGAATTTAGAATCAACATTTATTCTAGTTCTATCAGGAAGAAATATTGCAAAATCAGGTCTTGTTTCGGAACCTGCTTGCTCTTTGTTAAATTCATAGTCTTCACCTCTAACAAAACCAGCCATTTTCAAAAGATCATCCGCTACTTGTTCTCCAAACTGTCCTCTTAATTGATTGTTCGAAAGGACTTTCTTCAAACTCTCAGTACTTACAGAAAGTTGTTCTGTAATCTTTCTACTTTCATCAACAGAACTCTTTAATGTAGCAAAAGAATCGATCCTCTCTTTTTCAGCACCTTTTAAATACTCTTCCATATTTTTTACCATTCTTGTTATCTCTGCTCTCTTGTTATCCAGCTCTATACGGTTCTGTTTAGTTTCAGAAGATAGCTTTTCATTTGCCATTCTAACAAGATCCTCATTTGCACGATTCAATACTACAGGAAGTAATTCAGTAAGTTTGTGCTCAATTGTTTCTGATATTTCTTCTGTATTATTAGATTGTCCTCTTTTGAGAAAGTAGAAGATTCCAAGACCTAAAAGGATACCACCAACAAGAGCTATAATAACTTCGGGCATAGTG
>JAAZOC010000090.1 GCA_012797935.1 Candidatus Microgenomates bacterium
ATTTTTGTAAAATTTACACTTAAAACAGACAAATTCTCAAAAGAAACAAATGGAGAAAAAGTAAAATTAGTAGCCTGGACTACAACTCCTTGGACAATACCAGCTAACTTTGCATTGGTAGTAAATGAGAATTTTGTATATTCATTAGTAAAATACAAAAATGAATATCTAGTTGTTGCAAAAGATAGGTTAGAGTATACATTCGGAACAGAAGAGTATGAAGTTGTGTCTGAATTTACCGGTAAGGATTTTTATGGATTAGAGTATGAACCTGCATATGATTACTTCAAAGAAACAGCAACAAAAAATGATTGGCATGTATATATGTCTGAAGAAGTTGTAATGGATGAAGGTACTGGAGTGTTGCATGTTGCTCCAGGATTTGGAGAAGTTGACTTCAAGATGGGTAAAGATTGGGGATTAAGTGACACTGTACACATAGATGAGGTCGGGAATATGAAGAATGATCCATGGAAAGGTGTGTACATTAGAGAAGCTTCACCTCTTGTTGCAAAGGATTTGGAAGAAAAAGGATTGTTGTTAAGATCTGAAGTATATCTTCATAGATTACCATTCTACAGAGGAAAGAACCCATTGATATATATGACTCAGGACTCTTACTTCATTGATATTCAAAAGATAAAGCAGAAAATGCTTGATCTAGCTCCAGAGGTTAACTGGATACCAAAAACATTTGAGAAGAGATTTAACAATGTCTTAGAAACTTCTCCTGATTGGTCAGTATCTAGAAGTAGATATTGGGCAACAATTATGCCAATTTGGGTAAATGAAAAAGGAGAGCAGATAATTGTTGGAAGTTTTGATGAAATGATGGAATATACAGATCAGATTGAAAAGAAGGTAAATGAAAATGGTAAAACGGAGTATTTCCTTGATGGTGAGAAATTGACACTACACAGAGATATGTGTGACAAGATAGTGTTGAAAAAAGATGGGATAGAATATCACCGAATACCTGAAGTATTAGATTGTTGGATGGATTCTGGTTCTGTACCATTCGCAGAGCATCACTATCCATTTGAAAACAAGGAAGCTTTTGAAGAAGCATTCCCTGCTGATTTTATTGTTGAATATACAGGACAGATTAGAGCTTGGTTTAATGTTTTGTTTAGACTTTCTGTAATTCTTTTTGACAAGATTCCTTACAAGAATGTCATTTGTCATGGAGTTATGTTTGGTACAGATGGAAGAAAAATGAGTAAATCATTCCATAACTATCCAGATCCAAAAGAAACATTAGAGAAATTTGGAGGAGAAGCTCTAAGACTCTATTTCATGTCTACACCTGTTATGGCTGGTGGTGATATTAACTGGTCAGATGATCTTCTAAAAGATCAGATAAAGGATGTTCTTTTACCAATCTGGAATACATACAGGTATCTTACAATGTATTCAAATATCCATAATTGGACACCAACAACAACTGAATTTACATCTAATGCTGATTTAGATAAATGGATAGAATCATACATGAAGAATGTTGCTATTGAGTATTCAAAAGCATTAGAAAACTATGACATTCCATCTTCTGTTAAATTGATTCAACCATGTGTAGATAATATCTCTAAATGGTGGATTAGAAGATCTAGAAACAGATTTGCAAGTGGAGATGAAAATGCTCTTCAAACTCTTTATGCTACTATGGTTCTTTTTGTAAAAACATTTGCTCCTCAAATGCCTTTCTTAACTGAAGAGATATATCAAAACCTTGTTGTAAATACTGGAGTGTCAAACGGAAAAGAATCAGTACATCTTGAAGACTATCCTGTATTCTCTGAGGAAGAAGTTGATCATGAGTTGCTGGAAAAGATGGAGTTAGTAAGAGAAATATCCTCTAATGGATTAAAAGCTAGAGAAGATTCTGGAAGAAATCTAAGACAACCACTTGTTGAAGCATATATTGGTTCTGATGATGAACTAGTTAAAAATATTGTTCAGGAAGAATTGAATGTAAAGGAAGTCAAATATTCAAAAGAACCTATCTCTGGAGATGACTATGTTACATTTGGTGAATATGAAAAATATGTAACCTTGAATATTGCAATCAATGAGGAATTAGAAGCTGAAGGTTTAAGGAATGATTTCTTAAGAAAGTATAGGGATTTAAGAAAGAAGAGTGGTTTGAAACTTGAGGATAAAATTTCTTTGAAAATTAGTTTTGAGGATGATGCTCAAGAGAAAGCTTTAAGAGAATATATCGAAAAGAGTAAAGAAGAGCTTTCTGTAAAAGAAGTATCCTTTGGTGAAAAAGGAGAAAATTCTAAAGAAATTGTTTTGAATGAGAAGAAAATATATATTGAAATAGGTTAGTCCTTTTCAATATCAACTTCCATTCCTGTAATCTTAGAAAAATTAAGAGATGCTGTTTTTAGAGATGTCCCGCTAGAAACAGCAAGCTCTCCTACGATATTTCTTACAGCACCTTCTAACTGTTTCTCTATACTTACAGGTATTAATCTTCCTTCTTTTTCCCTTGTTTTCTTAACATGATTACAATACTGTATTATTTGTATTGATGCTTCTAAGTCGGATCTCTCTTCTAATTCTTTAAAAAGATTTAGCATTATATTAAAATCTTTTGTTTTTGGTTTTGTAGAAGGAGTTTTCTTAAGAACCTTTATAGTATCTTTTATTTTCTCTGCAGGAATAACTGATCTAATTCCTAAGTTATCAATGTTATCAATAGGGGCTGAAATTCTAAGTGGATTTGTGACAAGCTCAAATTCAAAATATTTCTTTATTTCACCATTAAACTCTATCTCTTTTTCTTCTCTTACCCAACCTGCACCGTGTGATGGATAGAATACTTTTGAGCCAACTTTGAGATTCATATATATGGAAGGACTGATATTAATGCCTAATTATACCACAAAATGGTATACTCTCTGGTATGAACATTACAGTTATTGGTGGAGGTACAGGTTCTACTGTAGTACTAGAAGGTCTAAAAAAATACAAGGATCTAAATCTCAGTGTTATTGTTGGTATGATGGATGATGGTGGTAGCAATGCTACTGTAAGGGATGAGTTTGGTTTACTTCCTCTTAGTGATGTTAGAAAATCTCTTCTTGCTCTCTCGGATTCTTCAAACAATGAAGTTTGGAGAAAACTTTTTTTGTATAGATTTAGTGAAGGTAATGGTTTTAAAGGTCATACTTTAGGTAATCTATTAATGATTGCTATGACAGATATCTTAGGATCTGAACTTGAAGCAATTGAGATGTTCAAAAATCTATTTAATGTAAGAGGCGAGATACTTCCAGTTACATTCGATAGTGTGAGACTAGTTGCTGAATATGATGATGGAAGTAAAGTTGTTGGAGAACACTATATTGATGAGCCATCAAAGAACAAAAATATCGTCAATTTCTATCTTGATTCAAAAGCTGATGCTTTTGAGGGAGCTATTAAATCAATTCGTAATGCAGATTTCATAGTTCTAGGTCCTGGTGACTTGTATACTACTATTCTTCCAAATATTTTAGTTACTGGTATAAAAGAAGAAATTAAGAAGAGTAATGCAAAACTTGTATATGTTTCAAACTTAATGAGTAAGATTGG
>JAAZOC010000013.1 GCA_012797935.1 Candidatus Microgenomates bacterium
TATCTATGGTATGGTATGCCTGAATTTGTAACTGCTATATATGTTGTTGGTTACTATATTAAACAAGCAAGTGTACTTTCTGGTATTGAAAAAAGACAAGTTCAATTCTATGCGGTTGGTGGAGTAATTATGTTGATACCTGTATTTGTCTTTGATTTCTTACTACCTTTAGTGTTTAAAGATACTTCTTTTTACAAATTTAGTACTTTGGGTAATGTTGTTTGGACTATGATTGTTGGTTACTCAATCCTCACTACTAGATTTTTAGATGTAAGAGTTGTTGTTGGTTCTGCAATATCAACATTCCTTAAAACCATATTTACACTTGGAGCATTGCTACTGGTAATATATGTTCTTGAACCTTTGTGGGGTATTACATTCTCTTTGCAGGGAATCATAAAGCTTTTTGTAATCTCAATTGTTGTCACTTTAGTATTAAACAAAATTTTCTCTGTCATTGAAAACTTTTTGTCTGATCATTTCATATATGTAAAGTATAATCCTGTAAAAAGTTTGAGAGATTTTGTTGGAAGAAATTCAGAGACTTTAGATATTAAGAAAATATCTGCAAATTTGATCAATTTAATAAATGCTTCTTTTAAACCAAGTATGGTTGAAATGATACTTTTTGATTCTAAGGGTGAAATATTTGTAAATGAAGGTACTATGTCTCCAAATACTGATACTGATGAAGTTTTGAATGTTCTTGATTCTTGGAGAAAATTAAATAGTAACAGAATATTGGTTTTTTCAGAGTTGCAGAATTATCAAAGAGCTGGGAAGCAGATCATAGATCAAAAAAGATATGAGATTCTTTCTTTCATGAAGAAGAATGGTATAGAAATAATTTTTTCAATAAGAGAGAAAAACAAGTTTGAAGGTATGGTAATGATTGGTGAGAATCAAGATCGAAATTCATATACAGTTGGTGATATGGATTTCTTGGATAATGTTATGCAGAACTGTCATATGGCATTGGTAAGATCTACTCTTTACCTTGAGTTACAGTCATTTAATCAGACTCTCCAAGAGAAGGTGAATGAGCAGACGAAGGAATTGCAGGTAAAGGTAGAGGAGTTGGAGGATGCACGAAGAAAAGAGAGAGATATGATAGATATAATGGGGCATGAGTTAAGGACTCCGGCTACCATAGTTAAGTTAAATGCTGGCCTTTTAGAAAAATATATAAACAGTAATCCTGCAGATTTTAAGAAATACTTGGATAGAATCAAGGGAAGTATTGAAAATGAGATTAAGCTCATTAATACCTTGTTAACAAGTGCTAAATTGGAGGGTAATAGAGTTGAGATTTGTAATGAAGCGGTTTCTGTAAAGGATGAAATTGAGATGGTTGTACATGGTCATGAAATAGAGGCTCAGAAAAAAGACTTAGTTTTAATTAATCAGGTTTTACCAGATACTCCGGCAATATTTGCAGATAAGGTAAGAACTATTGAGATAATAGATAATCTTGTAGGTAATGCAATTAAATATACAAAACAAGGTAGTGTAACAATACAAACTGAATATGATGATGAGAATGTAAAGGTCTCAGTTACTGATACAGGTAATGGTATCCCACAAGAAGAGATTGCTAAATTAGGTCAGAAATTTCATAGAGTTGATAACTATACAGGTAATGGAAGTGATGTAGAGATAGTTAGACCTGGTGGTACTGGTTTGGGTCTTTTTGTTGTATTTGGTCTTGTTAACTTGATGAATGGTAAGATATGGGTAGAAAGTGAAGTAGGTAAGGGAAGTAAGTTCATATTTACATTGCCACGATTCAATGGGCAAGAAGTTAAAGTAACTCATACAGAGAGTAAGAGTATGTTTGAAAGAATGGGTTTAAAGAGATAGCCTTTGTATTCTAAACACCTCCGGATATAGTCCTCCTTCATTTACATTAATAATACTTTCTACATTCCAGTAATCTTTCTTAAATGTTTCTCTTAACAATACTTTCTCCTGAGTAAGTAGTATCAATTTACCTTTTTTTCTTAATACTATCCTAGCTAGTTTCTCTAATCCTTCATAAGCAGATATGTTTTCTTCATGATTTCCTACTCGTATACCAAAGGGTAAATTGCTAAGTATTACATCAATATTCTGTTTCCTAAACTTTACATCATTGATATCACTTCTTGCTATCTTGTATCTATCCTCTGGAATATGTGCTGCATTAAAATTGACCTTACTTTTTACTATTGCATTACCACTTATATCAGAACAGAGAACTCTTTTTATATTAAAATACAAAAGTGCAGTAATTGGTAATACCGATGTACCACAGAAAGGATCATATACAATATCATTCTCTCTTAGTTCACTAATCATACACATTATATATGCTAGAGATGGATCTATACCTGCGGGTATGAATTCTTTTCTCCAATCTCTTTTTGAGAGATTGATATCTTTGTTTTCATTTTGTATGTGTGTTGGAGAGAGAAGATTTCTAAATTCTTCTATATTTTCAATTTCAGATTCAAAGGAAATACTTGTCTTTTCCTCTTCTGTTATTTTAATTTCTGGATATTTTTCAAGAAGTTCTTTCTTTACAAAAGTGTTAGTACCTTCTAATGTTTTTAGCTTGTAAATAGACATTTTTATTTTCAACCATTATACTACTATTCATTATATGAAACTAATATCACAATTTACTAACAATTATAACAATATTGTATATTCCATCTATGAGTTGAAAAATGGAATTAAGCTTGTTCATCTTCAAAATCCGACTGACATTGATTTCAATTTCTCGATAACTGTAAGGGCTGGTTCTGTTTATGAATTAAAGGAGGGAGTTCCAGTAGGTACTTCTCATTTTCTTGAGCATATGCTTTTCAATCCAAACTCTTATTACGAGACTAAGCAAAGTATAAATAGATTTGAGGAAGGTTCAAAGGATATGCCAAAGATCTCTATAAATGCAACAACGACTAAAAAGAATATATATTTTTCAGGAGGATCAAATTCTAAGGCAAAATTTAAGGTTATTGAAAGAGTTGCGAATTTAATAGATTTCCCAAGTAAGAAATTTTCTAACTATATTGAGAAGGACAGAGCAGTGATTTTAGCAGAGAGAAGCAGAAGGCCAAAGAAGGGCAAAGATCCAAATATTGCATATCAGAAATTTATTTCAGGAAAGGAAGTTGGTGAATTTACTAATAGTATTTTGGGAGAGAGTGAAGATATACAAAAAATTTGTGTAAATGATTTGTTTAAATATTTTTCATCAAGATTCACAACAGGTAATGTAATTTTCTCCATTCAAGAAAAGAATAAACTAGATGAAAAAACAGAGAATCTTTTAGAAGAGATTTCACAGAGATTTAAGAAAGGAGAAGGAGATAATTTTAGAAAGTATAAATTGGAGAATTCGTTAGAATTTGGTGCTTTTAAAGATGATACTGCAAATGGTGTTTTTGTAAGTTTTAATTATTTTTCAGAACAAGAAGATAAAATCAATTACAGGGAGGATGTAATTAATGATATTGCTTTTAATATCATTCGAAAATGGGGATTCGACAATCTAAGGGAAAAGAAAGGTCTAGTGTATGAATTCAAGACTTTTTATCTTAATGGCATGTCTTACTATCATTGTATTAATGGTATTAAGTTTGTAACTGAGGATTCCAAGTTAGAGGAAATGATTAAGTCCTTTAAGAAAATGATTGAAATTGATATCTTTAAATACTTAAAAACTAAAAGTGGAAGAGCATCTTTTGAAGATGTGCTTAGTACATTCATATACCCAAGAAACAAGGGGTACGATGAATGGTTGGCAGAGGATTGTACATCAACTCTTTTTGAATCAGGTGAAATCTTTGATGAGAATAAGTATATAGAGGAAGGAAAAAAGGTTGAGCTAGAAGATATTGTTAATTTCTTAAAGAAGCAATTTAGTACACCTCCACATATTTGGATAGAGAGTGCACATGAAGAAGAAAAAATAATTGAAAGAGTAAAGAAGTATTGGAAATAGTTTGACCTAAATATATATATTTGTAACAATATACTATCTAATATTTAAATATACATTTATGAAAGTATCAATAGACAAGAGTAAATGTGCTATGTGTGGTACATGTGTTGCAATTTGTCCTGAAGTATTTGAAATGAAAGATGATGGTAGTGTAGATGTTAAGAAAGAGTTTCAAGGAGTTGAGATAACAGATGAGCAATTAATTGCTAAGATTAAGCAGGCTGTTGATTCATGTCCATCTACTGCAATAGTTGTAGAGGAATAGGTATGAGTTCTCATCCAGAAAAGATACTTTGTATTAAGGAGAGTCTTCTTTTTGAAGGTGGCAAATGGAATGGTATAAGGAGAGATGATTTAGATTCTCTTCGTAAAACTATTCTTGATCATATGGAATTTAGAGCTAGGGATATTCTAGAAGAGGATCCTAATTACAAGCAGGTTATTGCTCAGGTTGTTCTTAAGTACAAGGATAGATATTTTTTACATAGGCAATGTAAGAGGTCTGAAGGTAGGTTGAATTCTCT
This sequence comes from Candidatus Microgenomates bacterium, assembly GCA_012797935.1. Taxonomy (GTDB): domain Bacteria; phylum Patescibacteriota; class Dojkabacteria; order SC72; family SC72; genus UBA5232. Next base: position 4,513 of record JAAZOC010000013.1, read on the forward strand.
CTGTCCATTACCAGTTGGTGGTCATATAGAAGAATTTGATCTTGTGGATGGTAAGGATGTAATTATGGAGGCTTTGGTTCGTGAGATGAATGAAGAGGTTAATACAAGTGCGAATATTGTTGGAGATGAGTTTCTTGGAGTCATATATATCGAAGATGGTAATCCTGTTAATTATGTTCATATTGGTTTTGTGTATGTTTTTGAGCTGGATTCAGATGATGTCCATGTTCGTGAGGAAGGTTTGGAAAATATCGGATTTGTAGATATGGAGTATTTAAAAAAACACAGAGATGAACTAACATATTGGTCTAGAGAAATAATTTCATATCTTTAAATCTATGGATGATTGTATCTTTTGCAAAATAGTAAAAGGAGATATACCTTGTTACAAGGTATATGAGGATGAAGAAGTTATTGCATTTTTGGATATAAAGCCATTAAGTAAGGGGCATGTATTAGTATTACCAAAGAAGCATTTTGAGAATATTTATGATATACCAGAGGATTTGCTTTGTAAGATAAATGTTGTTGCTAAGAAA
>JAAZOC010000091.1 GCA_012797935.1 Candidatus Microgenomates bacterium
GGAAGACCGTTCAAACCAATGAGACTTGTGCTCTCGTTAACTTCTGATTGTAATCTTCGTTGTATTTATTGCTATGCTGAGGCTGGAAAACAACACAAAACCATGTCTTGGGAAACTGCAAAAAGTGCAATTGACGAAACAATGAGGAACTTATTAGAAGAAGGAAAGGAGAAATTTCAACTAACTTTCCATGGTGGAGGAGAACCTTTTGTTGCTTTTAAACTTATGAAGAAGACAGTTGAATATGTCAACTCTAAGTGGAAAGGGAAAAAAGATTTCTCTGTAGTTACAAATGGAACTTTAGTTACCCCAGAGATCGCAGATTGGTTGACAGAAAATAATTTCAGGCTAACAATCTCGATAGATGGTCCTCCTGAGATTCAAAATCGTCAAAGGCCAAAAGCAAATGGCGAAGGATCGTATGATGAGGCTATCTCTGGTGCAATGTTGTTGAAAGAGAGAGGTTTGAAATTTGGGATTCGTTCGACAATAACGAATGCGAATGTCTACCATATGCAAGATCTTCTCAAAATAGCAAGAGACCTAGGTTGTGGTCTGAAGCTCGAGCCTTTTACTCCTGTGGGTAGATGGGCCGATGAGGATATCCTTTCTCATGATGCTTACTTCGAACAGTTTATGTTAGCTTCAAAGTTAGCAAAAGAGATAGGAGTCCCTTTGAAGTCAACGTATTCTTCTGGTTTTGATCCAAAGTGTATCTTTTGTGCCGGTGATGGTGAGATGTTCTGTGTCCTACCGAATGGGAAGATATCTACATGTTCAAGGGTCACAAAAGATGACGATTTGCTTGCTAGCACCTTTATCGTTGGTAAAGTATTAGATGAAAAGGTTGAGGTTGATCCTGTTCAAGTCGAAAGTTTAAGGCATCTCAATGTCATGTTTTATGGCCAATGCGAAGATTGTTTCGCAAAATGGTATTGCATGGGGGGATGTCATAACACAAGACTCTTGAATGATGGTGTGATGCCAGAGAACCATTGTGTTTTGGAAAAAGCATTTCTCTGGACAAACTTGATTAAAGTTGTTGACTCTAATTGAAAGGAGGTGAGAATCATGGCTGAACTGTTTGGTAATGTTGTAATTCTGGCAGAAGCTGACACTACAGTTGCAAACTGCAATCCCGAATGTTATGGCGATTGCCAAGACGATTGTGACTGCTACTGTGAAAGTTACTGCACAGACGATGATGACTGGGATTAGCATATATGCTATCCTAATTGTATCCAACTAACCCTCTGGGGGTAAAAACACTTTACTCCCAGAGGCAATTCTTAAAAAAATGAAAATATCTGTACAGACAAATAAAAACGTAATTTTCTTTGAAACTTTAATATCTTTTATTAATAATGATAAAGACTTACACCCATTGGGGATGAAAGTAATAGAAGAGTTTAAAGACATAAAGAAATTAAAATCTTTCGAAGAATTCCAGAAGAATATTAAAGAAAAGAGAGTACCTTCTCATCCCTGGCAATATATCTTCCTGTCGATTAACCTAAGTGACGATCTTACTCCCAAATCTCTCTCTCCAGCAGATGGATTTGGTCCCAACAGGGAGAAATCATATAAGGAAAATATCTATCCCATTGTAAAGAAAATACATACAGAATGTAATTTTGAGGAAGTATATAAAAAGAAAATACTTCCTGAATATAAGGTTGTAGCTAAAGATATTCAGCAACTTTTAGACAAAAGAAATCCAGGGGATGTTTTAGAAGATTTTTGGAGTAACCAGTTGAATACAAGTCTAATCTTTATACCAGATCCTTTACGAGTAGGAGGAGGAAGTGGTGTCTCGAGAGGAAAGGAATTTTATTCAATAACAGGTACAGTAGAGACGGAGAAGGGTATTATCTTTAAAGATTCTCATATGATATCTAATCTCCTACATGAATATTCACACTCGTTTTTCAAAACATATCTTTACAAAAGTGAAGACTTGTTTAAGAAAAACGAAGAAATTTGTAAAACTTTATTTGAAAGAATAAAGGAAGAAAAAGAGAGTGAGGTATTTAAGAATTATGGGAAATCTACAATATATTTTGAGGAGACTTTTATTAGAGCCGTACAAATTCTCCTAAGTAAGAGGTTTTTTGAGAAGGCTATGAACAAAGATATGGAAAGCAAAGCTTTGGAACAATTAAGAAAGAGGAAAGAGGAAGGGTTTACTTATATAGAAGAATTCTACAAGGAATTAGAGAATAATCAAAAACCTATTGATTCATACATCAAAGTTCTAGAAAATATTGTAAATAATTAGAGGTATTTAATTATCCACAGAATATAGCTAACAGAAACGAGAATGGAACAGAAGTGTTTTTTTATTGAATATCAAACTTACTCTGTTACAAAGGGCTTTCACCTTCGAACCGTGGGGTACTAAAAACTAGCCTGAAACGAGCTTATTTCATCCACCAGGATGTGAAATTGAAAAACTTAAAATTAGAGAGGATTTTATGAAGCAACCAAGGGATTCCTAAGTATAGTGGACGGGTCTTGTCGCAACCTTGAAAGAATGGCGGAATGGACGGGACTCGAACCCGCAACCTTCTCAGTGACAGTGAGATGCTCTAACCAATTGAGCTACCACTCCAAACTAAAAAAGTATATCAAACTATTACTAAAATAACAACAAACATCATTGTACTAAGCATATATTGGTGATATCATAATATGTAATATGAAAACAATACAAACGGCAATCTCCCACTTTCTAGACATAGCCATACTAAAAATAGATAATGAAGACAATATCACAGAGGTAGTTGTTAACACACACTCCAAACTAAAAATATCCAAAGGTACAAACATATACAAAGTATTCTCCAAAGAAGAAAAATTTAGACTAAAAAGAGTCCTTGAATCTGCACTAGATGTTAGAAAAAAATATATGGAATTAAACAAAACTCTAGGTGTAAATGAATATGTAGATGTAAAACTCTTTGAAAATGGAAATGAAAGATACTTCTTCATACAATTCTTTGAGTCTAACAGAGAAAGAGAAGTAATGTATGACAGATACATAGAAAAGCTAACAAACCTCTCTGAAAGAGACCCCATGACCAAAGTCCTAAACAGACAAGGATTTGAAGAAAAAGTAAAAAGACTCATATCTAAAAGTGATCCTAAGAAAAAGCTTGGTGTTGTATATGTTGATATGGACAAATTAAAAACAATCAATGACACATACGGTCATGAAATGGGGGACAAAGCAATACTAAATGTTACAAACATACTAGTATCTACAACCAGAGAAAGAGACCTCATTGCTAGAATGGGAGGAGATGAATTTGTAATTGTAGTTGAAGAAATGACAGGATCAAAAAGTACAGCATATGGACTTGCTAAAAGATTGTTAAAAGCTACATCGATGCAAAAAGATCAGAAGTATACTACTACACTTTCAATTGGTGTGCATGTATTTGAAGCAGGGAAAATATCCTGTTGTTTTAAAGATCATGAAAAATTCATTGAGCTTTGGTCTGAACAAATCAAAAAGGCTGATCAAGCAGCATACAAGTCCAAAACAGATGGAAGAAACAGAATATCAGTAACTAAAGAATATACTAAATATTACTAATTCAAATGTTTTTCAATAGCTTCTTTGTATGTCTCTTTTGATTGAGCTCCAATCAATGTCTCAACAACATTGCCATTCTTGAATACAAAAACAGCTGGAATACTCATAATCTGAAACTCCATTGCCAAACCACCTTCTTCGTCAACATTGACCTTTGCAATCTTTGCCTTACCTTCCATCTCAGTAGCCAATTCCTCCATAATTGGAGTTAACATCTGACATGGACCACACCATGGTGCCCAGAAATCAACAAGTGCAACACCATCAAATCCCTTTATCTCACTCTCGAATGTATCGTCTTTTAAATGAAGTAGTGCCATAATATATGTGTACTAAACTTAAAAACCTTGGAATATGGGCATTTCAATATATTCCTAGTATAATACATATTATACCATGAACATTGTAGACACAAAAAAAGAGAAAGAATTAGCAATTAAAGAAGCCGTAAAAGTATTAAAAAACGGTGGATTAATCGTATACCCAACAGAAACATGTTACGGACTAGGAGGAGATGCTACAAATCCAAAAGCATTAGAGAAGATAATGAAGTACAAAAAATTAAGAGGATCAAAACCAATATCAGTTGCTGTAGCTAACAAAACAATGGCAGAGAAATATGTAGAACTAAATGAAACAGCTAACAATATATACAAAAATTACCTACCAGGACCAATAACTGTAATATCATTTAACAAAGGTGATCTAGTGCCACCTGTGGCATCAATACAAGGAACCGTTGGTGTAAGATATCCTGATTACAAATTTACACTAGAACTCATTAAGGAATTTGGAAAACCAATTACAGCAACATCAGCAAATGTATCATACAAATCTCCTCCATACAGCATATCTCAATTAATTAAAGAGTTACCAAAGAAAAGCCTTAACCTAATAGATCTATTCTTAGATGCAGGTGAACTTCCAAAGAACCAACCATCTACAGTACTCGATACAACAATGAATGAACTAGCAGTACTTAGACAAGGTAAAGTTGAATTTGAAAATGCATTAATTAAAAACAGAAAGATAGAGGAAGTAGAAACAGCTACTGCTGAAGAGACTATACAATTTGGAAAAACATTTGCAAAAAAATACCTCTCACTAAATACTCCTTGTGTAGTTGCATTAAGTGGAGAACTAGGTGCTGGTAAAACACAATTTGCAAAAGGAGTTGCAGAAGAACTTGGAGTAAAAGAAATAGTAAATTCACCTACATATACAATCATTAATGAATATTCATATATGTTTAACAAAAGAAAAAGTACACTGGCGCATATGGATACATGGAGATTAGAAGGTGATGAATTAGAGAAATCAGGATTAATACAACACCTTGAAAAAAGGAATATCATATTAATTGAATGGGCTGACAAATTCTACCAAGAAATATCTGCACTTTGTGACAATATGAATATACCAATGTACAAAGTCGTGATTAAATATATGTCTTTAGAAAGAAGAAATATTGAAATATATGAATAACGAACCATTAATAATAGCTTTTGATACAAGTTGTGATGACACCTCTGTTGCAGTATTAAAAGGAAGAAAAATACTTTCTAGTGTAGTGTCATCTCAAGTAGAAATACATGCACAATGGGGTGGAGTAGTTCCTGATATTGCAAGAAGAGAACATGAAAAGAATCTACCAATGGTATATGAAGAAGCATTGAAGAAAGCAAAGGTAACCATTGAAGACATTGAGTTTGTTGCTTCTACATATGGTCCTGGCTTAGCTATTGATTTAGAGGTTGGTCTTAATTTTGCAAAAGAACTTTCAATTAAATATTCAAAGCCATTTGTTCCAGTAAACCATATGGAAGGTCATCTACTCTCCGGACTATTATTGAATTCTAAAGGTAAAGGTCTTGTAGAAGAAAATGTTGAAGATCTCTTTCCTGCTCTTGGTTTGTTAATCTCTGGAAAGCATACAGAATTAATACAATCTTCAAAGATTGGTGAATACAAAAAACTTGGTGAGACATTAGATGATGCCGCAGGAGAAGCATTCGACAAGGTAAGTAGAATGTTGAATTTTGGATATCCAGGTGGTCCAGTAATATGTGAATTTGCTAAAAAAGGTAAAACAGGAAATATATCCTTCACTGTACCCATGAAGAATAGTGGTGATATGAATTTTAGTTATTCAGGTTTAAAGACTGCTGCTTTGTACAAAACAAAAGAATTAAGAGAAGCAAATATTCCAGAAAAGGAATGGATATATGATTTCTGTAGAGGATTTCTAGATACAATTAAAGAATCTCTCAAGGTTAAATTGGAAATGGCAATGGAGAAAGTTCCTGAAGTAAAGAGTTTGTTTGTTGGTGGTGGAGTATTTAATAGCGAGGAAATTCTCAGATATATTGGTAGTATTGCTAAAGATAATGGTTTGAATTTTGTATATTCTGAAAAAGAATACAGAGGAGACAATGCAGCTATGATAGGTATTGCTGCCTTCTTTATGATTCAAAGAAAAGAGTATCTTACAAATACTAAAGAAATTATGGAAATAGATAGGGAGCCAAGATTATCTCTTAGCTAGTATCTCTTCAATCTTAAGTAATCTGTTGTATTTAGCTAATCTTTCACCTCTGCTTACTCCACCAAATTTACTTTGGTCTGCAGGTGTAGCAATTACTAAATCAGCAATGAAATCATCATTTGTTTCTCCACTTCTATGTGATACTACTGCTTTCATACCATTGTCTACTGTTATTCTAATTGCATCAAGAGTTTCTGATACAGTACCAATCTGATTCAATTTGATTAGTACAGAATTCATTGATTTAAAATCAATACCTTTTTGTATTAATTTTGTATTTGTTGTTAAGAGATCATCTCCAACTATTTGGAATTTCTCTCCAAATTCTTTTGTTACTAAACTCCAACCTTCCCAATCTTCTTCATCAAGAGGATCTTCTATGGAGTATATTGGATATTTACCATACCATTCTCTTTGCATTGCTATCCATTCTTCTCTGTCTAATTCTTTATTCTCACTTTGTAATGTATATTTACCATCTTTGTAGAATTCTGAAGCAGCAAGATCGAGTGCAAAAGTAAAATCTTCTCCAACTTTCATTCCACTCTTTTCTATACTTTCAATTATCATATCAAAAGCATCTTGATTGCTCTCTAACTCTTTTGGTGCATATGCTCCTTCATATCCTAAGCCAACTGAAAAACCTCTGTCATCCAAAACATCATGTAATGTATGAAATACTTCTGTACATTTTCTTAATGATTCTGAGAAAGAACCAAACTTTTTTACATTTGGAACAATCATATATTCTTGTATATCTGTTGCCCAGTTACCGTGTTTTCCACCTTCCATGACTAAGATTTGTGGAGTAGGTAATACAAACTTGCTTACATTGTATTCTTTGTCCCAGTAGATCATTCCAAGGTATTCATAGAGGTTTAATCCAAATTCGTTTGATACTGCTCTTGCAAATGCCATTGAGCAAGAGAGTATTGTGTTACCACCAAAATTACTTTTGTTTTCTGTTCCATCTGCTTTAATTAAGAGATCGTCAAATGCTTTCTGGCTATCAAAATCTTTGTCTACTACTAACTCTCTTATCTTTGTATTTACTAAATTGACAGCATTGAGTACACCTTTTCCATGGTATCTTCCCATATCCTTGTCTCTTAGTTCCAATACTTCTGTTTTACCAGTAGATGCCCCAGATGGTACTTCTGCAACACCTTTTACTCCACTAAGGAGCTCAATTTCTGTTGATATTGTAGGTATTCCTCTAGAATCTAGTATCTCTCTTGCATGTATATCTTTTATTTTCATTTTTTTATTCTAATTATGTTATTTTTAACTATATATTTTGCAACAAAAAGAGTATTTTTGCAAAGAGAAAAGAATTGAGTTTAGTTATACTGTTTGATAGAATTAGTGTATAATATGCCGAGGTGGTGGAAATGGCAGACACGCTACCTTGAGGTGGTAGTGGGATTTATACTCCCGTGCAGGTTCAACTCCTGTCCCCGGCACATTATGGACGACTAGCTCAGCTGGTCAGAGCATCTCGTTTACACCGAGAGGGTCATAGGTTCGAATCCTATGTCGTCCAAATTTCTATATCTTCCTATGTCCGTATCTTCCTGTAACAGGATCTTTCAA
>JAAZOC010000092.1 GCA_012797935.1 Candidatus Microgenomates bacterium
CAACAGTTACTGTACTTTGAGCTTTCAAGAACAAAACACCACCCTTTGTTCCATTCCATGCAGAAGTTGTAAGTGTTGCACCTGCAGAAACCGACACTGTTGTATAGTTTGGAACCCTTTGAACCATTATTTTTTGAGTTGTACCATCATATCCATACATCAAAGTACCATCACCAAAAGTAATTGTACTTCCGACAATGGAACCTACAGTATGTATTTCGTAGTTACCTACATTTGCATAGTTTGTACTACTACCTTGTAAGTTAATAATCAAAATTTCATCACCTACACTCAATCCAGTTGGAGTAGTTGAGACTGTAATAGCAGAAGAACCAGCCGTTGTATTTACAGTAGAAACAAAATTAACAGCATCAACAGTAGCTCTACCAGAACATGAAGAAGTATCCAATGAAACAGTACCAGAAGCTACAGAACAAGCACCATCTACACCATCACCAAGTAATGGTGAACCTCCAAGTATTTTAACTGCATTACTTACAATTTCATAATTACTAGATTTATCTGCATTTATATGAGTCGTATTTTCATAGTTATCTTGAAGAGTGTATGCGACTGAGTCAATCGTTCTAGATGTATACAAATAGACAGCTATTGGAAGGAGAAGCAATATAATAAGAATTGAAAAAGCAACAAGAGTTCTTTTCCAATCTACCTTACCTAAAAGACTTCTTTTTTTACCTCTCATTAAATTTGGCAGTTATATAATTAATGTAATTGTATACAGTTCAAAAAGTGAAATCAAGACAATATAGTATTGAAATAGTGCCCAAATAGCAGTATCATTCACTCCAATAACATTTATTGGACAACTACATTGAGTTTAGAAATTCCAAATCTAAACCGCCCCAAACTTAGACATCTTGACAGAGATGCTCACCTCATTGGAAATGTTTACATAATGGTCAAGCTAGAGAAATCTTTTCCAAATATATTTCAAAAAATAAAACTTAAAGACCATTCTTCTGTATTAGTTTTCGAACCTAACAGATACAATATTACAGACAAGACAATTGAGAAGCTCTATGACAACTTCTGCCTTTATGTCGCGAACAGAAGTATACTATTCTCACAAGAAGGTATGACAATCTGTACATTAAATAGTTTGTCAGAAGAAGAATGTATGGATATCACAGATCCTCTTTTGTTAAAAGAGATTCTTAAAGCTACAAGAGAAATTCATAGAGCACAAGAATGTAAGAAAGATATATTTACGATAACAGTAGGAAGAACAAAAGCTAATATTGAAAATATCTGCGATTTCGAATGGTATTGCAATCATATTAATACTGATTTTGAATATATCATTGATTGTGCATTTGAGAGTATTGAAGAACAAGAGAATATCAGGAAAGCAATTGAAGAGCAGTAGACAGAATCAATATTTACATTTCATTTAGATTTCCAATATACTGATATTAGTAACACATATGAATATATTCATAATTCTTTTGATTTCTTTCTTCATCATTTCCATATTCGGAACTCTTGTTCATTTCACACACAATTGGTTTAAAAATGGATTAGTTTTACATTTCTTTTCTGCTGTAAATGAAAGTACTTGGGAACATATGAAAATGTTGGTAGCTCCAACTATACTAGTAGCAGTATTTCAGATTCTAGTAACAGATAATCATATAAATATTTTAAATGGGATATTGGCTTTGTTAGTGATAGAAGTGATATCAATACCAATACTTTTTGAGATTGCAAAAATATTTTCTAAGAAAGTGCATCTAGCAATAACAATTTCTATTTTTTACATTTCAATATTTCTTGGATTACTTTGTGAATACATGGTTATTAAAAATGTAATATTACTAGTCCCAGAATGGTTAGCATTAGTAATTTTTTGTTTTATAGTAGCTTGTTTTGGAATATTTACTTTCTATACACCAAGATTAGGTATATTCAAAG
>JAAZOC010000093.1 GCA_012797935.1 Candidatus Microgenomates bacterium
CAAATAGCTTCTATGATGGGTAGATACTATGGAATGGACAGGGATAGTAGGTGGGAAAGAACAAAATTAGCATATGATGCTATGGTCGGTTTCTCTGATGAAACTTTTGTTGATCCAGTTGAGATTCTGCAAAAAGCATATGCTAATGGTGAAGATGACCAGTATTTCAAGCCAAGAGTATGTTTAAATGGTCAGGGAGTACCTGTTTGCCCTGTTAAAGATGGAGATGCAATTCTTTTCTGGAATTTTAGAGAAGATAGGTCTAGACAGTTAACGAAGGCTTTTGTATTAAAAGAATTTAATCATTTCGTAAGAAGAAATTTTCCTAAAGATTTGTATTTTGCAACGATGACTGGTTACGAGGAAGGTCTTCCTGCAAATGTTATATTTCCTCCTTTACCAGTTAAAAAATCATTGGCTGAGCATTTGTCGGAATCAGGAAAGAAACAGATTCATATATCTGAAACTGAAAAGTATATGCATGTCACATACTTTTTTAATGGTGGTATTGAGGCACCACATCAGGGAGAGGTGTTTTTCAATATACCATCTCCAAAAGTTGCTGATTATGCAGAAGTTCCAGCTATGAGTGCTGAAATTATTCGTGATGAGACAGTAAGGAGAATAAAGGATATACAACAGAATCAATTCTCTTTCCTTCTTTTGAATTTTGCTAACCCGGATATGCTTGGTCATACAGGAAATTACAAAGCTACAGTTAGAGCAAATGAAATAGTAGATCAATGTACAGCATTAATTGCAAAAGAAACTTTAGCTGCTGGTGGAGCTGTAGTTATTACTGCTGATCATGGAAATTGTGAGACAATGATTAATAGAACAACAAAGCAAGTAGATATTGCACATACTAACAATCCTGTTCCATTAACAATATTAACAAGTATTAATGAGATAGAGGCAAAAGCAGGTGTACCATTATTAAAAATTGGTACTGGAAGCAAAGCTAGGCCAACAGGATTGCTTGCTGATGTAGCTCCTACAGTTCTTGGTCTTGTTGGTGAAGATATCCCTGCGAATATGACAGGTGTTGATTTAAGACCATTACTTTAAATCTGTAGTAAAAGGATTGTTATTCCAAGTACAATTCTGTATATACCAAATACTGTTAACCAGTTGTCTCTTTTAAATCTTTTCAATAGCAAAAGTGCAACATATCCAACAACAAAAGGAACTAAAACAACAATACCAGCAGTTAATATCCATTCTGTCGAAATACTTGAAGTAGAAAAGTTTCCGTCTAATATTTGTTTTAGAGCTTCATAACCAAAACCACCAAACAATATCGGTAGGCCAAGAATTAAAGAGTATTCCAAAGCTACATATTTATTTAAACCAGCTAGTACTCCTGCAATTGTTGTTATCCCTGATCTTGAAGTACCAGGTATCAATGCTAATGACTGACTTAAACCCATGATTATTGATTGTTTCCAAGTAATTTCTTCTACCTCTTTTTCATCAGTCTTTTCTCTTCTTTTCTCAATTAATATCATTACAATTCCCCAGAAGATTAGGAAAACAGCAGTAATCCAAACAAACCTTAATTTCTCTTCAATTATGTCTTCGAAAAATACACCAATCAATGCAGCAGGAATGGACGAAACAACTACTTTGGTTAGAAACAAAATTCTCTCTTTCTTAAATAGATCTTTAAATATTTTCTTTCTGAAGAAAATTAAAATAGCTAAAGATGTGCCAAAATGGAAAGCTGTCAAAAAGAATGAAGATGTTGGTATTTCTAAAAATTTTGAAAGTATAATGATATGGCCACTGCTTGAGACAGGTAGTAATTCTGTTAATCCTTGAACAATTCCTACTAAAAATAGCTTTAAAGATTCCATATTATCTGTTATTCTGATTATATTATACTTAGCATAATATAATACAAAATATGCAGATGTACAAAAGAATGCTTAAAACAATAATCCTTTCTGTCTTTTTCTTTTTTTCTTCCTGTGGATTAACATATGCATCAGAACCCACATTTACATTGTATCCTGCAGGTGGACAAGTGCTTAACAAAAACAATGGTTTTGTAGTTGATGTTCTTGTAGATACTGCTGGTCAAGAAATTGTTTCTGCTAAATTTGTTCTACTTTTTGATCCTGCTGTCTTGCAATTAACAAAAGCCGAAAGAAATAATTCTCTTTTTACTCAATGGCCAAGTGATGAGTCTACATTAGATAATGAAAACGGAGTTGTTATGCTTTCTGGCTTTACACAGTCAGGTACTGGTACTTTGTACAAGACTGGAGAGAAAGCAGATATCTTAGCAAGACTAACATTTAAGGTTCTGAAGGAAGGTTCTACTGTTTTGGATTGGGAGTATGGTACGAGCAATGGTGTCTTTTCAACAGTGTTGATGAAAGACGGAAGTCCTACTACAAATATCTTAATCGCAAAACCGAAAACTGCTACGTTTACAATTGGAAAAAACATTCTTGATCCTAGTAATGTTGATACAGGGATACCAGTAGACAGATATGTAATATTTGGTGGTTTAGTTCTTGTTCTCTTTGGTGCATTCATGATCTTTACAAGGCCTGGTAGCTTGAGAAAGAAAACAGGCACAGTTATTGTATATGATGGAGATAAATAATAAAGGGAAAAAAGTTGCAATTGTTACAGAATCTCTTTGGCGGATGGGTGGGGCGAATAGGGTATTGGATATTTTTGCTGAAATGTATCCAAGTGCAGATATCTATGCTTTGTTTGGAGAAAAGAAGAATCTTTCAAATAATATTCAAAAACATAATGTACATTTTTCTTTTTTGAACAAGATTCCTTTTGTTAAATATCTTTACCGATATACATTTAATTTGTGGCCTTTAGCAATTGAATCATTTGATCTATCTAAATACGATTTAGTAATATCTTCTTCCCATTCTGTTGCTCATGGTGTAATAGTTCCTTTTGGTTCCCAGCATCTTGCATATATTCATTCCCCTATGAGGTATGCTTGGGATCAAACATCAATGTATACCAACACACTCGGTTTTTCATTCTTGAAAAGAGCTTTCATTGATTTTAACCTTAACTTCATAAGAATGTGGGATACAACTGCAGCTTCTAGACCTGATATCCTTGTCTCTAATTCTAATTTTGTAAAAAAAAGAATTGAAAAATTTTGGGGTAGGAAAGTAGACTATGTTGTAACTCCTCCAGTTGAATTTTTTCAAGGAAAGATTGTTTTGAAAAGAAAAAACTACTTAGTATCTGGAGCACCATTTGAGCCAAACAAGGGAGGTAAGGAACTTCTGTTATATGCTTCTAAGCTAGGTTTTAATCTTAAGATAATAGGGGATGGTAGTTTGAGAAAAAGGTTGGAAAGAAAATACAAGAATTCTAGAAATATCGAGTTCCTAGGTGTTATTGATGAATTAGAGAAATGGAAAGTTCTTTCTAATGCAAAGGGATACATTCTTACTGGAGTTGAAGATTATGGAATTTTTCCATGTGAGGCAATTTCTTGTGGTACTCCTGTTTTAGCATTCGATTTAGGTGGAGTAAAGGAAATAGTTGTGGAATCGAAGAATGGTATTTTGTACAAGGAACAGACTTTAGATTGTTTTACAAATGCTTATGAAAAATTTTGTAATACGAAATGGAATTACGAAAATGTGTCAAAAAACACTACACGAATTAATGACAAGAGTTCGTTTGTAAAGAAAATACAGAAAAGTCTGGTTGATAACGGATAATATATTTGATATTATTTCCTGTAGATCAGTTTTGCCGAGATAGCTCAGTTGGTAGAGCATCTGTCTGAAGAACAGAGGGTCCCCAGTCCGAGCCTGGGTCTCGGCATATGCGAGAGTAGTTCAGTTGGCTAGAACGACACATTGCCAATGTGTAGTTCGCGGGTTCGAACTCCGTCTCTCGCTCCAATAGCTAAATTACAAAG
>JAAZOC010000094.1 GCA_012797935.1 Candidatus Microgenomates bacterium
ATAAAGAGAAAGAAACAAATGCATATATTGATGAAGTTATGTATTTTAAAGATGTTGTAGATAATCTAAAAACACTTTCAAATATAATAAATATTGGCTCCATTGTGTTGATTTCAGGGCTTTTAATAATTACATTCTCTTTAATTAGAATAACTATTGGCTTCAACATTAATGCACACAAAGAAGAGATACAAATTATGCACTTAGTTGGAAGTCCTGATAGATTCATAAGATTACCATTCATATTAGAAGGTTGCTTCTATGGTTTAGCTGGAGGATTGTTAGCATCATTGTGTATTTTAATTCCATGGTATGCATTAATCATTTACACACAGAATACAGATTTTGCTTACTGGTTTAACCAAGTGTTGATTGATTTTAATTTAGGATTCCTTAGACCTGTAAATATTGCCTTTGTATTGATATTCATATTGATACACTCAATTTTTGGAGGAATCTTGGGAATAACAAGCAGTTTTAGTGCAGTAAAGAAATATTTAGAATAGAAATGAAAAAAATATATATTGCCCTAACAATTTTTTTTGCTACTCTACTCTCCTTTACAGTACTTCTTTCAACATATAGAGAGAAAGTATATGCAACAGTATCCTGTCCTTCGAACATAAATCCTAATTCTCAAGCCTGTATAGACTATTTACAAGATCAGTTGGATAAATTACAGAGTCAACAGAATAGCTTACAGAAGAAACTAAAAGCAGAAGAATATCAGCAACTGTCTTTAAACGAAAAGATCTCCTACATGAGGAAACAGATAAGCGATACAGAAAAGGTAATAAAATCACTTGAAGTTGAGATAGCATCCCATGATGTTGAAATCAGGCTACTAGAAAAAAGTATCCAGGAAAAAGAAGATGCGATATCTTTACTAAGACAAGAGGTTACAATGCTTGAAAAAACAGTAAGTGAGAGAGTAACTGAGTCATACAAATATTCTTTTGTTGGTCCTTTTGAGATATTCCTTGATATCAAGAATATTTCGACTGTATTAAGAAAAACAAAATATCTTTCAGAGACAAGGAATCAAGACAAAAAATCTCTTGAAGAGTATGGACAAAAAATGGACATATTAAGAATGGATGAAGCAGCTTTAGCACAACAAAAAGAAGATCTACAAGTAAAAAGAAATAGTATTGAGGCAAACAAATCAGAATTAGCAGAAGAAAGAAACAATCTAAGTCAACAAAAAGCAGAACAAGATTCTCTTCTTGCAGAATCACTGAGGAAAGAAGCTGAATACAAAGCGGAGTTAACAAGTGTATCAAAATCAATATCAGAAGCGGATGAAGCAGTTTCTGATTTAATTATGCGATTATATGAACAAGGATACTTCAAGAATGGTACAAAGGTATCAAAAGGTCAGACGATTGCACACCAAGGACATACAGGTTGTTCATTTGGTTCTCACCTACATTTCGAAATAAGGAAATCTAATGGTACAAGAGTCAACCCTCTCTCAGGCTATCTTGTACTAAGTGGTGGATATGTTTACAACGGAACATATAAAACACCTCTTGCAAGTGCACTTCTTACAGGAGGATACAATAGTGGTCATCAAGCAATTGATATTGTAAGTACATCAGAAGGGAA
>JAAZOC010000095.1 GCA_012797935.1 Candidatus Microgenomates bacterium
GATTGGTTCATGTTTTCTCCCGAAGTCTTCCATTTAAAACCAGGAGAATCTCAAATAGTTGAAGTTAAGCTTAATCTTCCTCTTAAAACAGAACCAGGATCATACTTTGCATATCTAGAAGGATCTCCAGTTTCAAACAGAGAAGATGGGAAATCTTCTGTAGGAATTGCAGCTGCAGCTAAATTGTATTTTGATATTATTCCTTCCAATATATTTGAGGCAATATATTTTAGAGTTATATCATTCTACAAAGTGTATGCTCCATGGCCTCAATATGTTAGTATTGGTATAGGTGTTCTTGTTGCTGGTCTCTTACTTAAGAAATTCCTAAATATTGAGATTAGCCTAAAAAAACATAAAGAAATTTAGGATTTAATCATGCAAAAATTTTGGAAAACAATATTAGTATTTTTCTTTGTGTGTATATTGTTTTCTTCTTCTAATATCTATGCTCAAACTCCCTCAACTACAGTAGATGTATCTTTGAAACTTTCTCTTTGTGGTGATGGTGTCGTAGAAGGTAGTGAAGATTGTGAAATGAATCAAAATATCTCAAAAAGTTGTATTGATTATGGATATCAAGAAGGTATATTAACTTGTGATTATAGTTGTAGTTATGACTATTCAAATTGTAAATATGTAAAGTATGAGGAACCTAAGGTAGAACCAACAAAGCCAATTGATGAAAAGAAAGAAACAATTATTGAAAAAGTAATTAGCTATTTACCAATCTTAATAAGGACATTTGATTTGGATAGAGATGGAAAAATTACACAACCAGAGTTTAAAACATTAATCGTTGAATGGGTTAGTAATTGGAAAATATTTAGAAAATCAGATAATGATGTAAAACAAGAGGTTAAGGGTACTTGTGATATTAATGGAGATAAGGTCTGTAATATACTCGACTTCTCAATAATATTGTATTATGTAGATTATGATTAATTGGCTATCTAATGTAAAACCACTTCATGCCGTATTTCTGACCATAGGTTTCTTGATTCTCTCCTTTGTTTTAGTACATATTTTTGCAATATTTGGAATATTTGTAGCAATAGGATTCCCTATTTGGTGGATACTTTTTCCAAGATATACTACATGTTTGTATTGTAGGGGTACTTCTGTTGGTAAAAAATGTAAGGCATGTGGTGAGGTTGTTGAAAAGCAAGTTTCTCCTCCAAAGAATTTTAAATCTGTAGCTATTAATACACTGACAATCCTTTTTGTTTCAATCCTTTCTACTTGTGTTGTATATGTAGAATACAAAGTTTTAGATAAATATGTATTTCCAGATGGTTCAAAAAATATTGTTGAATTTGTTATACCTGAATCAAAGCAGTACAAGATTGGAGAAATATTTCCTGTCCGTTTAGAAATAGACACCCATGGTGCATATGTAAATGCTGTACAGTGTGATTTAGATTTTGATCCAGAAATTGCAGAGGTTGTAAAAGTCTCTTTAGAAGGATCTTTTGCAACAGTGTTTATACAGAATGAAACGAACAATGAAAAAGGATATTTACGAATAACTGGTGGTCTCCCTAATCCTGGCTATATGGGAGAAAAAGGTCTTTTTGCAACTGTATATTTAAGGTCGAAAAAAGCAGGAATTTTAGATATGGCTTTCTTGCCAACATCTCTTGTACTGGAAAACGATGGTGAGGGGACAAATATATTAAAATTGTATCCAACTATTTCTTACTTAGTAAAACCAGAATACATATCAGACTCGGAAAAAGAGATACAGGAATCAATCTATAATCTTTCAGTTCTTGGAGTAATGTCTGATGATGAACAAATGATACTTTTTGATGAAGAGCAAAAGAATGTATTAGGTACTGAGGATGTAGAAATTACAGAAGAGAGCATAAAGGAAACAATTAATATTGGGAAAAAACTTTTTGAATTTGATTCGAAAATAATTGAGATAATAAAGGTGTTATTTAGTCTTTTTGAAAAGACTAAATAACTTTGTAGAGTGGGTATCTTTTTGCTACAATTAACTTAATTATGCCCAGTAAAAAACTTGCCACAAAATTTCTGAAAATTGTATTCTTGTTAATATATTTTCTTACTTTGTATGTTCCACTTTTTGAGAAAGTAAATATTACTCCACAGGTAAGGACAGTTTCAGCTGCTAATTTTGTAATTCAAACAGGTGCCTATGTAGGAAATGGAAATGTTATGTCCATATCCGGTCTTGGTTTTGCACCTGATTTAGTAATTTTGAAAGCACATAGTACGGCTGGTTCTGGAGGATTATTTAAGACGAGTTCAACCATAGATAATATCTCTTTAATGTTTTCTGCTACTGCAGATTCAAGAGGAACAATAACTTTAGATCCTGATGGATTCACAGTAGTAGGTACAAATGCAAACACTGCAACTGCATACTATACATGGATAGCTTTTGGTGGTTCTGATTGTAGCTCTTCTGGTAATTTTTGTGTTGGAACATATGTAGGAGATGGTACAAACCCAAGATTGATTAACACTGGTTTTCAACCTGATCTTGTTTGGGTAAAAATGACAGGAGCTTATGACACAACTTGGAGATCTTCTGATATGCCTGATAACTATGCACAATATTTCTCAGCAGTTGCTCAAAGTACAGATGGATCTTCTTTTACTACACTTTCCTCTACAGGTTTTAATGTTGGAGCTACAAACAATACGGCTTCTGCCATCTATTACTA
>JAAZOC010000096.1 GCA_012797935.1 Candidatus Microgenomates bacterium
AGGAATGTCCAACTATACATAGATGGTGATTCTCAAGGAGTCACAATATCTCAGCCTACTGTAACTAATTCTTCAGGAAATACCACAGGATTAATCTCTTCTTCCATTGCAGGTACTTACAAAGTTTGTGCAAAAGATGTAACCGAAGGATTTGATATATTACTTCTTGATTGTGAAAGTGTGTATGTAACACCTGTTCCAGTATCAAGTATATTTTCTGAGCCACAATATACAAAAGGGACATCAAATACTGTACTTTGGGATACCTCAGGATCTTTGTCATATCAATATCTTGCACAGGCAAGTAAAGTTTCTACATTCAATGTTGTAGATTTTCAAAGTAATTGGATTGAAGCTAAAGGGTTCAATTTCCAAAATTTAGAAAACAGCCAAATATATTTTTACAGGGTAAAGGCAAGAAATGTATATGGTGGGGAAAGTGCTTGGTCTAGCTATGTATTTAGTGTCCAAGATAGCTCTGGTCCAGAGATTACGATTCTTGATATCTCAAATGTTGGTGAAAACAATACTACCGAATGGGATCCAGAATATGCAATAAATATTCGTTACAGAATAAAAGATAATGTGAATGTATCTGATAGACAATTTTGGTGCTTGAATTCAGATGAATCAAGAAATGATTGTAACTATGCAAATAATATTACTGGAGATATATGGGAAATTAGTTTTAAACTTAAAGATCTTGAAACGCTTGAAAGTACAATGCTCCTTAAACAATACTCTTTTTGTGCAGAAGCATCAGATTCGGTTGGCAATGTAAACAGAAACTGTTCTGCAAAGATAACTATCCCTACAAAACCAGGTGAAGAACCTCCAGTTATTCCTCCTGAAAAACCAAAGCCTCCAATACCTGAAATAATTAAAAATGTAGGAGAGAAGATTACTGAGGTGGTTGATAATACGATTGGTCAATTAGAACCAGTAGTAGTTCAAGATAGTAGTGTTACATTTACAGCAGCAAATGTAGCTGTGGGGTTCTCTGTATTGTTAGGAGGTTTAGCCTCTTTACCATATTTCCTTCTTCAAGTGATTCTAGCACTATTAAGTCTTCTTGGATTTAGAAAAAAAGGAAATATCTCTGGTTATGTATATGATTCAGTTACAAAAAATCCAATATCACAGGCTATTGTAAGAGTTTTCAATGAATCAAATGTGTTAGTGTGGACAGATGTTACAAATGGGAATGGATATTTTACTACAATAGAAATGGAAGATGGTGAATATTCAATGAAGATATCTGCAAGGGAGTATACATTCCCATCTAAGATAATATTTGGTAATACAGATTTCCCATTGGAAAATGTATACCATGGAGAAGAGTTCTTAAGTAAGGGAAAGAAGATTCCTGATTACAGTATACCTTTGGATATGGTAGAGATGAGTGGAATAGAGAAAGCATTCCAAAGATTCCTGTCTCGTACTAAGTATTTATGGAAATCACTACATGTGCTCGTATTTTTAGTGGGTCTAATCTTTAGTGGATATGCATTGTATATAACCCCTGTTTGGTGGAACTACTTAATTGTTTCATTGTATTTCCCTGCTTTGATAGCGCTTGTACATTCTTTGTTTAATGAAAAGAATAAATATGGAAAAGTTAGAGATGAAAAAAAGAAGATCATTTCAAATGTGATTGTTGGACTAAGAGAAGATGAGTTTGACAAACTGGTTTCCAAGAGAGTAACTGATGAGAAAGGAGAGTACAGATTTGTGGTTGATATGGGTACATATTCTGTTGTTGTTCTTAATTCAGATTTGAAAGTTTTGAATGAAGAAAAACTTTCTCATATTAAAGTAAAAAACAAGGTAATGAATATTGTTTGTCCAAATATTGTGGTAAGGAAATTAGAAGATACCGCAAAGGACGATTTAGTAGAACCATTAGAGGAACTTTAGTGTAATATTGAAAAAATGTCTATATATTGATATTATCTCTTTGTTCCATACATGGGTGTATAGCTCAATTGGTAGAGCAAGCGGCTCTTAACCGCTAGGTTCAGGGTTCGAGCCCCTGTACACCCATATTTCAAACGATTTCTAAATATTTTTAAACATATACAACTCTTCTTTTGTATATCCTAATTTCTCATAATATTTTCTAGTACCAATAGCTGATATAACTGAAATTTTCTTTAATTTCCTCTTTTTTGTTATCTCTTCTGCAGCATTAACCAATGATTTACCAAGACCTAAATGCTGAGATTCTCCATTGCTTTCTTCCTCGATACCAACAACTTTACCATAAACATGAACTTCCCTTATTATACTTCCGTTATTTAATTCTTCTATGAAATTATTTGCTATCAAATCTTTTTTAGGTATGGATAATCTTAAAAATCCACATATCCTATCTGTTTTCTTTGTTTTGTAAGAAATGAAAATCTCATCACTTACAGATGTCTTGTATTCCAATTTTTCTAATACAACACCTTTCCATTCAATACTCTCTCCCTTTATCTCTCTACTCCTAATATCATTAACCTTAATCCTTCTTCTCTCTAATTCTTGTTCCACAATTTGTCTTAAATTGGTCTTCTTGTTACCAGCCTCAATCTCACTAGAAGGAATATCCCGAATAATTCTTGATAGTCTGCAATATCTAGGTGTAAGAGGAATTGTTTTTGAAAGAACTTCTACAAGTTCCTTTTCTGAGTAAGGTATATGCAATCCTTCTCTGTACAAAGAAGCTAACTCTGTATTTGGTATCACTGAAGTAGGGTATATCTTTAGTTCATCAGGACAAAAATCTTTACCAAATAATTTTTTAAAATCAGAAATATCATCTTTTACAGTTGAGCCATAGAGATTTGGCATCCAATGACCATGTATTTTGAAACCAGCTCGTCTTAACAATGAAAATGCATTCTTTGCAGAATCTACACTTCTCCCAATATGGTTCATTTCTAATATCTTGTCCGAAAGGGATTGTATACCAATTTGTACTTTTGTAGCACCAAATTTTCTCATCTCAATAACTTCTCTCTCAGATATATAGTCAGGTCTTGTTTCAAATACTAAGCCAACATTTCTGCAATATGCAGTCTCGTTCTTTCTTTGATTCTTTTCTAAATCTTCCCAAGTAGTTTTTTCGAAACCATTATCTCTAGGTTCTACATATTCTTTTGTATCTTTTGAAATGTCATTTAGAGCACAGTAGCATTGATTTACAAACCACAACTTGTAATCTAGTGGATACACACTCCATGTCCCACCAAGAATAATCAATTCGACCTTCTCAATATTATGTCCAATATTTTTCAAAGCTATCAACCTGTTATATACCTGTGCATATGGATCAAATTTACTTGCTAGAGCCCTCTGTGCTCCAGGCTCTGAAGATATATAGCTTTTGGGCATACATACATCATTTGGACAATATATACACTTCCCAGGGCAAGGAAACGGTTTTGTTAGTACTGTAACAACAGTAACTCCAGAATTACTTCTTGTAGGCCTAAGTCTAATTCTTTCTTGAATGATTTTTTTCTCTTGAAGATAATTACTTCTTACTAGTTCTTCATATACCTCAACTAATTCATCATTTCGAAGTATTTTCCCATTATAATCTTTATACTTTCTAAGAATCTTATTCAAAGAATCCTTCTCCCATTCTTTCTTGGAAGCTATCTCTTCAAAAAGTTTTATATATTTTTCTTTATTTTGTATTATCATATTTATTTGATATGCTTGTATTATCTAATATTTTAAGCATTCTTGCCACATGAATAGACCAAAGATAGCTACAGAGAGGACATTACTTCTAATGAAACCAGATGTTCTTCAGAGACAAATAGTGGGGGAAATAATTTCTAGATTTGAGAGAAAGGGTTTCAAGATCATTGGAATGAAAATGTTGAATGCAACTAGAGAGCAGGTTGGTGAGCACTATATTGATGAGGAATCATATTTAATTGAAACAGGTGAGAAAGCAAAGAAGGGTGCAGAGGCAAGAGGCGAGGATGTTAAAAATTGGAATTCATTGGAAAGAGGAAAGATAATTAGACAAAGGAATATTGATTATCTAACTTGTGG
>JAAZOC010000097.1 GCA_012797935.1 Candidatus Microgenomates bacterium
AACAAACAATGTTTCTTCAGCTGTTTACTACTATGTTGCCTTCAAAAATACTGCAAATCAAATAGCTACAGGAACATACAGTGGTGGTACTGTTGCTCAGAATATCGATGTCGGTTTTAAGCCTGATTTTGTTTTCTTGAAAAATGCTACTACAACAGGAGGAGCGATATACAAAAATACCGAATCATATGGGAGGAATTCATATTATTACTCTGATACCGCATGTCTTACAGGTGGAATCACTGGATTGATATCAACACCTGTAAATGGTTTCTCAGTGGATACAAATGCAATTGTTAATGGTAGTGGTAATACAGTGTATTGGGCTGCATTTGGAGGAGCTTCTGATGTTAGAAGTTCCAGTGGAACTTTTAAAATGGCAAAAGGCACATATACAGGTACTGGTGCTACTGGTAATTTCATATCGATAGATAATCTTAGTTTTGCCCCTGATCTTGTAATTGTAAAAGGAGATACTACTCAAGTTGGAGCATTTCGAACCTCTGAAATGGGCGGTGATTTTACTACATATTTTAGTACTGCAACAGGTTCCTTTACTGGAGGTATTGTTTCTTTAAATCCAAGTGGTTTTACGATTGTTGCTAGTACAGTTTTGAATACATCAGGAGCAACATACTACTGGGAGGCATTTGGTAATGCATGGAAAGAGAGTAAAAATTCTGGTGCTTCCGATTTCTATGTCAATTCTTTCTTAGGAGCTACAACAGATAATTTAAATATTGTTAAGCTACCTTTTGCTGCAAATATGGTTACTATTAAGGCGAATGCATCGCAAGCTGGAGTATTTAAAACATCATCTCACTCTGGAGAATTAGCTAGTTCTTTTGCTGCTACTGCGGAAGCCACAAATATTATTCAAGCTCTTAACTCTGATGGTTTTCAAGTAGGGACATCATCAATAGTTAATGGTAGCTTAGTAATTAGTCATTATTTTGGATTTAAGAATGGAAGTAATTTCTCAGTAGGATCATATGATGGTAGTGGAGTATCAAAGGATATTGATGTAGGTTTCCAGCCCGACTATATTTGGGTTAAACATCCTTCAACAACTGCTGCTGGTGGAAGTAGAAGTAGTGATCAAAGTGGAGATGGTATCTTGCCGTTTACAAATGTAGGTAATCAAACAAACAGTATAACAAATATACTTTCTACTGGTTTTAGAGTCCTCTCCTCTGCATATGTTAATGCTGCTAGTGTTACGAACTATCGATATGTAGCATGGAGAGTTCCGACTTCAGACATTATTTCAATTGTTGTAAGTGATGGTTCTGTTGACTTTGGTTATGTACCTTTGGATTCATCAAAGAGTACAATTGATATCTCTAAAATGCAGAGTGTTACAAATAACGGAAATGTTTCTGTGAATGTAAATATACGAGGGGAGGATACTGCATGTCCTTGGACTCTTGGTAGCTCTGTAGGGCCAGATACATATGTGTATGAGTTTCAGGCTGCAGGTCCTTGGACTCAGATACAAAAAACGAATTCATTGTTAAGAGAAAATCTTGGTGCTTCTGAATCTCAGAATTTCCATTTGAGGTTTTGGACTCCAAGTTCTACTTCTTGTTTGGATCAACAGATAGTGAATGTTACATTGGTTGCTTCTCAGAATTAGGGTGTATTGAAATAATTGTGATATAGCGATATATTATGAGTCATCGTGAATCCAGAGAAATTAAAAACAGAAAAAGAGACTCT